>PMNO01000399.1 GCA_003161835.1 Myxococcales bacterium
GTCACCTGGCTCTTGCCGTCGGGGCGGAGGAAATCGAGGGTGCCCTTCTTGCGCACGTCCGCCAGCCGTTTGGCGAGCTTGTGCGCGGTCACGATAGGCATGGGCATCAGCTCGGGAGTCTCGTCGCACGCGTAACCAAACATCATTCCCTGATCGCCCGCGCCCTGCTCATCGCGGGTGTAGACACCCTTGCCGTCCACGCCCTGCGCGATGTCGGGCGACTGCTGTTCGAGCGCCACCATGATGCCGCAGGTCTTCCAGTCGAACCCCATGTCCGAATGGCTGTACCCAATATCCTTGACGACCCCGCGGACGATCTTGGGGATNNGGGTGGCCTTCGGTGACGCTTTCTGAGGTGAAAAGAGACTCGGACATGACAGGGACTCCTTTGGAAGTTCGGACGATCGCGACAAGAACCGGGAGCTGCGAAGCGCGGCATTTTCTCAGCCGGATCGACGTGAGTCAACGGGGATTAGCGATTGTAGGGCTCGCCCTTGATGATCGACAGGGCGCGGTAAATCTGCTCGCAAAGGAGGACGCGCGCGAGCCGGTGCGGCAAGGTCATCGCCGACAGGGAGAGACGCCGATCGGCGCGGCCGACGGCCGCTCGCGATAGCCCGTCGCTACCCCCGACCAGGAAGACCACGGTCTTGCGACCGTGGACCATCCCATCGTGGATGTAGACCGTCAGCTTCGCCGTGTCCCACGCCTCGCCCCCGGCCTCGAGCGCAATGACGTCCGCCGCCGGCGGAATGCGCCGCAACAGGGCGCCATCGTCTTCGACCTCGACGATCTCCACGGGCAGGTGCCGGCGGGCGCGCGCGACGTAATCGTCGCAAACCGCCGCCAGATGGCGGTCGCGCATGCGGCTCACAGCCAGGACGACGATCTTCAGAGGTTGCCGTAGAGCGCGTCGGGCTGCGCCATCACGGCTTCAGGCGGAATCCGAAGCTGAATACGCGGGGCATCCACCCACAGGCTTTCCAGATCGTAGAACTCGCGCACCGGGTGGTAAAATACGTGAAAGACGACGTCGCCAAAATCCAGCAACGTCCAGCGCCCGCTGCCGCTGCCCTCCTGACCCAGGAGCGATCGTCCCCGCGCCTTCATGCAGGTCAAGATGCCGTCCGCGATCGCGTCCACCTGCCTGTCGCTACGGCCGCTGACGATGCCGATGAAATCGGTGTAACTGGCCAGGGACGACACGTCGATCAGCACCGGCAACAGCGCCTTTTTGTCTAACGCCGCGTCAATCGCCGCTTTCGCCGCCTCCAGCGAGTCGGCAGTTTGACGACGTTGCTTCGCGTCCAGGGGCGTGGCGCCTCTGGGTTCGTTCGCGCCCAGCGAACGAACCCGGACGCTCGAACGAGGTCCAAGCGGCGCTTTGCTGCTGCGGGCGGGGCGCTTTTTGGTTCGGTCGGCCGCTTTTGTCGATCGCTTGGCACGCGATCCGGAAGCGGACTCCGCAGAGGTTTTCTGCTTCTTCCGCGACGGGGCTCGCTTGGTGTCGCCGCTGCCGATCCCCTTGCTGGTTTTTTTAGACTTTGACGCCAATGAGTTTCGTCGGTCCGTCATTCATTGATGCATTCATGCGGGACAGGCCACAAAGGCCCTCGTGTTGCCGGCATCGTACCAAAGCGGACCCTGATCTCCAACCCGGGCGGCAACCTGTTTCCAACACGCGCGTGACTATCGTGTTTCGCCCGGTGTTTGGCGCGCCGATTCCTGGGCCAAGGCATCGTCGAATTTCGCCAGCAGCGATTCGAGATAACCTTTCCCCAGCCGACCCAGGCCTTCCTCGATCACCGCCGCGGCTCGATCCAGCCAGCGCGCATCGGGATCGAGACTNNTGACACGTAGTGTTCCACCGCCCGTTGTAGCTGGCGCGAGACCCAGGCGGGTGCCTCGCCGATGGAACGGCCCAGGACCTGACCACCTTGCTCGAAGATGCCGACGAGAGCGGCCCGTTCGGCTCCTCGAATCGAGGCAAACACGGCGCCGCGGATCCGCGCCGCGGAGGCCCTGTCCAATCCGGCGCCCACGTGGGTCTTGGCGCANNGCGCCCAGAACGATGAAGAACTTGCGCCAGGCGAACTTCAAAGCCAGCAGGGTCGCCGCGGTCATCGTGGCATTGCGCGCGGTGGTTCCTTCGCGGGGATCGGCCAACAGTTCGGCCGCCGAAGGCACCAGGTCCACCTTCCGGCGATCGGCGATCTGCATCAACATGCCGGCCCGCACCCGCCCGGCCAGATAGTCGTCCATCACCGGGATCGGCACCACGCCGCCGACCGCGGTGGCCAGCAGAGATCGCCGCACGATCAAGGTCCGATTCGCCGCCAGGTGCTCCGTCCCCCGCAGGCGCCCGGCGATTCCGACGGGAAACGAGATCAACTCGGCCTCGCGGACGTCGCTCGGCGCGCGGGGCGACCGCGGCGCTTCACCGCCGCCCGGGACACGGGGATCGCCGGGGGGCGGGCTTGGAGGCTCGTCGTCGGACGGGGGCGTCATCGTCCGCGCTCGATCTTGAGGGCCGGTACCGGCACCGGGGCCGACCGGGGCAGTCCACCCAGCAGAGCTTTTTCGTCGGGAACCGTGCGCTGGCGCGGCGGGACGTCTTCCGCTTCCGGGCGCGCGATGTCCGGGCTTTGTCCGATGTCCTCGATTGACGCACGCACATCCAGGGCACCACGAAGCCTTGTCTCGGCGGCCGCCGTCCCGCCCGGGCCGGGGGACAGGCCACTGCCGGACGTGCCCGCCACCCGTCGCATGCTGTATCGGGCACGAAAATCGGCGAACAAGGGGATCCCGGTCACGTCGTCGATAGCGGCGCTTCCCTCGATGCTGTCCGCCACCAGGGTCTGTCTCCACGCCCGCCGATCCTGGGCATCCAGCGTGGCCGGGGGGCGAGCGGGTCGGGAGGATTTGGTGAGCTTGTAGATGTGCACGTTGCGGCCCGAGCGGCTCTCCGCGCCGAAATCGTCGACGGTGCTGACGGAGCGCAGGAGATCCCATGCGGCAAAAGGGCCACCGAGCCCCTCTTGCAATATCTGGTCAGGCTCTGGATCTTCGGCGGTGCGACGAATCATCTTTCCATAGCGTAGCGCGACGCCGATCTCGCGCCCGTGCAAAACGACCTCTCGCCCGCCGTCCTTGTCGTTGAGCTCGACCAGTCGCCAGTTGTGCTGGTCATCGATCCAGAGATCCGTTTCCGTGGTGACGCTGTCCATCGGGTCCTCGCCGACGCCGGCTTCGAAGCGCGCGACACTGCGAAAGTGTGCCCGCCCCAGCTTGCGGAACGCGCTCGCGAAGTGGTCGGGACGGACCGCTATGTCCACCGCCGCCGCGAGGCGGGTCAGCACCACCCGCTGCTCCTGGCATCCCGCGATGCCGGCGGACAGACCGGCGCACACCGCCAGCACCAGCTCCGGAGCCGGCGCCCCCGCCCGCGACCGGGCCGCGGCGAGCCGGCGCTTGAAAAGTTTCCCAGACACGCGGTCGCAACCTTAACATTGCACCGGGGCCCGGCTTGGACGCGATCGCAGACTTTCTATCGACGCCGTGGGCGCTCGCGTGCGCCGTGGGCCTGGGGGGAATCTGGGGGAGCTTCTTCAACGTCGTCATCGCGCGGGTTCCGCGCGGCGAGTCGATCGTGCGCCCACCCTCGCGTTGCATGTCGTGCCAAGCCCCCGTGCGGGCCTGGGACAACATTCCCGTGTTGTCTTATCTGCTGCTCCGCGGGCGGTGCCGCCGCTGCGGAGCTCACATATCGGTTCGCTACCCCCTGGTGGAGATTCTGACCGCGGCCATCGCCGCGGGAATCTATTGGAAGTTCGTCGGCGCCGACGCGAGCGGGCCGGTGGCGATTCGGCTGGGCCGGTTCGCCGTGTATTTCACGTTCGCGAGCGTGCTGATCGTCCTCGGATTCATCGACCTTGACACCAAACGCCTGCCTGACGCGATCACCTTGCCGGGGATCGTGATCCTTTTTTTCGCCACCTTCGCGGCGCACGATGCCCCCTGGACGGAGCGGCTGATCGGCGTCGCGGCCGGATACCTGTTCGTCCGGCTGATCGCCGACTTCTACTACTACGTCTTGAAACGTGAGGGGATGGGCCTCGGCGACGGGAAATTGCTGGCCCTGATGGGCGCGGTGCTGGGCTGGAAGTCGTTGCCCGTGGTGGTGTTCGTGGCTTCGGTGGTGGGAACGGCTGTGAGCATCCCCATCCTCCTGGCCACCCGGGATCGCGCCGCCGCCAAGTCGCTGAGGCACGTGGAGGTGCCGTTTGGACCATTTCTGGCGGTGGGGGCCCTCGTGTACCTGTTCGTGGGCGACCAGATACTGGCGCTGGTCATTCCGGCTGGCTGAGCCAGCCGGCCCGATCGCTACCCCTCCCTATGCGCCCCTGCCCGTGGTGCGCCCGGGGACGCCCTGGGTGGCCTGTTCTATCTTGTCGAGGCGGGAGAGCAACTCGGCGGTCAGGCGATCCACCTTCTCGTGCAAGTGCGCGATCTCGAGCTCCGCTTTCAAGTTGACGTCGTACTCGATGTCGCCCCGGACGCGGTCCTTGGCAACCTGTCGGTTCTGGCTGAGCAGCACGAACACGGACAGGATGATCGCCTCCAGTGACACCGCCATGGTCAACAGACCGAACGGGTACGGATCGAACACCGGGATGCCCGGGATCCAGTCGACGTTCACCACGATCCACCCGAAGAAGAGTGCGCAATGAACGAACAAGAACGGGATGCTGCCGCTGAATTCCGCGATCCAATCGGCGGCCTTTTGAATGGACGTGCGCCGATCCTCGACGGCCTCGTTCACGTTTCGCGACGTGGTGTGCCGCAGCAGTTCCGCGGTGATGCGCATCCGGCGCCCCATGGCTGTCAGCAGCTCCAGCGCGGCTTCCGGATGCAGCCTGAGCAAATGATCGAGGTCCCGGCGGTCGACGCGCAGGGCTTCGAGGTCGCGGGTCACGACCACCGAAGCGGTCCGCGGGCCATTGTCGAGCAGGGAGAGCTCGCCGAAAAACTCTCCCTTGCCGGCGGTTTCGATCACGATGCGCTCGCCGGTGTCGTCCTTGAAGAAGACCTCGACCTCGCCCGATTTGATGACGTACAGCGAATCGCCGGGATCCCCGTAGCTGAAGATGGTCTCTCCCGTGCCATAGCGAACAAAGTCCAGATCGGCGGCCAGGAGGCTGCGCTCTTCGTCGTCGAGCAGCTGAAAGATGGGCACCTCGGCCAGCAGCGTGGCGGCGGCGGTTGTGCGGACCTCTTGCTTCACGGGCATGTACTTTATCTGTTCGGCGGACAACGCGCCCGGACTTGAGGTGACGACGTCACGAATACGCGGTCACGCGCTACAATGCGGTCCTTTTCAAAAAACGGAGGACGCAGGGAGATGAACGGCAGCAAACGGAATCGAATCGGAGCGGCCGCGACCACGGCCACCATCTTGTGTGCGGTTGTCCTGGCAGGATCCGGGTGTGCGACGAATCAGGGCAAGGGGGCGGCGATCGGGGGCGGGGGGGGAGCGGCGCTGGGCGCAGGCATCGGCGCCCTCGCGGGCGGTGGCAAGGGAGCCTTGCTCGGGGGACTCATCGGCGCGGGCGTGGGGGCGGGCTCTGGGGCGGTGATTGGCCACTACATGGACAAGCAGGAAGCGGAACTGCGCAAGGTGAAGGGCGCAAGCATCGACCGACAGGGCGACAAGTTGGTCGTCAGTTTCAACTCGGCCATCCTGTTCGACAAGAACAAGGCCGACCTGAAACCGAAGTCGAAGAGCGATCTGGCGGAGTTCGCTCAGGTGTTGAAGAAGTATCCGGATACCGACCTGGTGATCGAGGGCCACACCGACAACACCGGCAAGAAGGCCAGGAACCAGAAACTGTCCGTTTCCCGCGCCCAGTCGGTGATCGCGTTCCTGGGGACGGAGGGCGTCGCCGGCCCGCGGATGACCGGTCGGGGTTACGCGGATGACCGTCCGGTGGCGGACAACAGCACCGAGGAGGGGCGCAAGCAGAACCGACGCGTCCAGGTCCAGATCGAGGCCAACCAGCAGCTGAAACAACAACAGGCGGCGGGCGCCAAGGCGCAGTAGTCCGTTGTCGTCGCCCGAGCCCGNNTTGGCGCCAGCGGCGATGAGAATCTGGATCATGTCGGGACGCTCCCGCCAGGCGAAGATCGCCCGCCAGAGGACCGAGGCTCCGTCTTCATCGACGGCGTTCACATCGGCGCCCTTGGCGATCAGGAGCCGCGCCATCTCCGGCAGGTCCTCCTGCGCGGCATAGTGCAGCGCGGAGAATCCCTGGCTGTCGCGGGCTTGGATATCCGCGTGGGATTCCAACAGCAACCCGACCAGGCCGATGCTGCCGCCCAAGACCGCCGAGAATAGCGGCGTACGCCCGTCGTCGTCCGGCACGTTCGGATCGGCTCCCGCGATCAGGAGTTCACGGACCTTGACCAGATCGCACACGAACGCAGCATCGATGAGCGCCTGATCGTTCGCGGAGAGAGACTGGCGTTCGGACACGGAGCAAGACTAGCGCATCAGCGCCTGAAAATGGCAAACCCCGCGGCACCGAAGGCGTCGCGGGGTTCGAGGTCAGCCGCCGGGTGGGCGGCCATCCGGAGGAAGTGACCTACTTCTTCTCGGTCTTCTCNNGTCTTGGTGCTCTTCTTGTCCTTCTTGTCGGCCGCGGCGGCGGGAGCCGGATCGGCGGCCTTGGCCACTGTCCAGGAGACTGGGAGCAGAACGGTCATGGCGATGAATACAGTGCGTACGAGCTTCATATGTTTTCTCCGTTGTTTGTGTGGTTCGGACAAGGGGAGGCAGCATAGGTGCCGGAACCCGGGTTGGGAAGAAAAAAGCGCGCCGCAATTTGCGCGAGTTGCGCGAGCGGCTATCCCCGCGGGTTTGCGCCGCGGGAGGGGCCCTCTCGTGAGGCCAGCAGACCGGCGGGAAGAAAGGGAACAAACAACAACACCGCGGCGCTGGACGTGGCGTTGATCCACACCAACTTGTCGAACCCCAGATGAAACCGCCCGTACAACAGGGAGCCCACCACGTCGGAGACACCGAACAACGCGATGTTGCGAATGCTCATCATCAGGGCGAAACCGAAACTCTCGCTGCCCACCGGCGTGGCGCGCGCGGCGAGATCGTAAAGGGGTAGGGTCCCGAGCGCGACCACGAAGCCGGCGGTCGTGTCGATGACCAACGCCGCCGTGGCCGAACGATAGCCCAGATACAACAAGGCCGCCGCGGCGTTCAGGAGGATGCCGCCGATCAGCGTCAACCTCAGCGGCCATCGCCGACAGAGCCAGATGTACACCCCCGAGCCCGCCAGCACGCCCGCGCCCCCCGCGAATTGCAGGATGCCCATGAAGCGCACGTCCAGCTTCAAGACATCCTGCTGGTAGTAAAGCAGCGGGGTCTGCAGTCCGGGCGCGAGGTACACAAGGAACAGCAAGATGGAGGTCATCCACATGGGCCGGGATCCGATGATCTGGCGCAGCTGCGTCGCCGCCGCGGTCCAGACCGCGACGTTCGTGATCACGCGGCGCGGTTCTCGATACAGGATCAGGGTGACCGGCAGCACCAGCGCGACCACCAGGGCGCCCGCGACGCTGGTCCACGCGAAGGCCGCCGCGGCCAGGACGCCGCCGAGAGGGCCCGCCACCAGCGACATCACACCCTCGAGCCCCGTGCGCAGGGCGCTCAACCGTCCGGTGGCGCCGAGGCGTTGTCCTTCCTCCACCAACATCCCACCGACCGTGGTGTTGATGACGACCAAGGCGACATTGAGTCCGGTCATCAGCACCAGGAACGGCCCGTACGCGCGCGGGAGCACGGCGAACGCCGCCCACGCCACCACGGCCACGATCGCCCCGCTGATGAGGTAGCCGCGCCGTCGTGTTCCGAAGAGCGGCACGCTGTCGCAAATCAGGCCCGCGAGCGGTTTGAGGTACCAGGCGAGGGTGGCTACCGCCCAGAAGGCCGCGACCTTTTCCGGAGGCAGACCGAGGCTGTTCTTCAGCAACAGACCAAATGGCAGTCGGCCAATCAACCCGGGCCAGCCGAGGCCGGTGACGAAAATTCCGGTCGCGATCACGGTCGCCGATCGCCAGAAGCGGGGTGCTTCGGACACGTTCGTGCCCGGGCGCCCGCCACCGGTCTGGTCAGCCGTGGTCTCGTTGATGATCACGCGACCGTCCGGCGGCTCCCTTCACTGGCAGGCTGGGAACTGTTTGCCTGTGTCTTGATTCACGTTTTGAGACGTGCTGGAGAGCTGGATGGTCAGCGTCCGGCCGACCGCGTCGGTCAGCTGGATGGACTGCCCCACCGCCAGGTTGCTGCCGAAATGCCAGGTTCCGTAGGAGGTGCGCGATGCTCCCTGGACGCTCGCGATAGACAGAATGGAATTCTCCACGAACAACTCGTTGGGATTTCCGGTCTTCAACCGAACGATCACGTTCCCGGTGACGGGACAGGGTACGTTCTTCCAGTTCGTGCCGGAGGGATTGCCCACCGAATACCCCAACTGGTCGAANNGCCGAGGTGTTGAATCCGCTGGTGCCGGGAACGGCGGCGAAATAGGTGGTGTTGGCCGAACTCATATTCGCGATGTTTTGCACGGTGTCGGTCTGACCGCTTTCGGTACCGTAGTAGCCACACGCCGTGCGGAAGCCGCTGCCCTCGCGCGCGGTGCCCTGGCCGAACCAGTAGTACGTGAACGATCCCGATCCGGTGTGATTGGGGAGATTGCAGGCGGTGGGCCCGCTGCCCCCGGTGGCTGCGCCCCCCGTGCCTGCGCCCCCTGTGCCGTTGCCACCAGTGGTGACACCACCCGCGCCCCTGCCGCCCAAGGCGTTGCCCCCCGAGCCGCTGCCGCCCGTGGCGCGGTTACCAGCAGCACCGCCTCCACTGCCAGCGCCCGAGGCTGCTCCGGTTCCGCGGCCACCCGCGGCGCCTCCCCCAGAACCTCCGATCGAGCCT
>PMNO01000396.1:0-6396 GCA_003161835.1 Myxococcales bacterium
CGGTCATGGGCCGCTTGTCGCCCCGATCTTTCTGGAGCGGCGGGCGCTGGTTGGTTCGCTGGCGAGAACGTTCCGCTGTGCGGGTGGCATTGAACGCAGTTCGGATGTACGCCCGCAGGTGCGCGCGGCCTGCCCGCGCCGATGCGCGCCTGCCCTTCGTTTCAGGAAATCACCACCACCTGATAGGCTGCCCGCCACACGCGGCTCTACTCACTGGCCTTCCCCGAGGCCCCTTGAGGAAGCATGAAACCTCGTCGCCCAGCTCCTAGGTTCACCTGTGGTGTGAGTCTCGCTCTCTTCTGGACTCTCACCGGTCTCCCGGCGCAAGCCACCAAACCAGTGCCGTCACCGGAATGTGGGGACGAGAACCTGATTGCCGGCAAGTTGCCGACGCAACTGCAGGACCTGCAAGGTGACGCTGCGTTGGTCACGGATGGGGCGGTCGCGCCCGAAGGAGCGCTTTGGGATGGCCCGGCCGCCGTTCAGTTGGCCACGGGCGCCGGAACGCTGACATACGATCTCGGGGAGGCCCGCTCCGTCTCCGCCTTTTATCTCCAGGCCGACGCGAACGACACCTACAAGATCGCGGGTTCTCTGGACGGAGCTCCTGGCAGCTTCAAGCCACTCGCCGAGGCGGCCAGCGTCGTCGATCGGGGTCCAGGATTGCGTGTCCGGACCATGCGGACTCCGCCCGCCACCGTGCGCTACCTCCGCCTGGGAGAAGGCTCGGGCGACGGGGCCTATTCGATCGCCGAGTTCGCGGTTTACTGCCGCGCACCTGTCCCTTTTCCGCCGGTGATGCGCTCCGTCGATGCCCCCATGGCGGCGGGACCGGCTGCCGCAGGTGCGAACGCTACGGAATACGTCGAGCCCCCCGCGAAGAGCCTCATCGGCGGCTTTGAGTGGGCCTTGGCGGCGGCCATCCTGTTGCTCGTTGCCATGCAGCTCGCGACCAAGCGGGCGAACGGCAAGGGTGAAGGTCCTTCAAGCGGCGTCCCGAACGCGCCCGAATCCACGGCGAAACTCGCGGTCGCGTCTGAAGGCGGCCTGGCGATTTCGGAGCCGGTACCGACTGCGCCCAGGTCCGACCGCGGCGCGACGAAAGCGGAGCGATTCTTCCCGGTGCTGTTGTTGCTCTTCATGGGAAGTGGCTGCGCCGCGCTGATTTACGAGATCGTTTGGTTCCAACTTTTGCAGTTGGTCATCGGTTCTTCGGCGGTTTCGATCGGAGTCCTTCTCGGTACGTTCATGGGCGGGATGTGCGTCGGAAGCTTGGCCTTGGCGCGTTTCGTTTCTCGACAGCGCCATCCGCTCGTCGTCTATGCCGTTCTCGAGTTGGGCATCGGCGTGTGTGGGCTCCTGATGCTGGCAGCGATGCCGCTCGTCGAGAGTGTGTACACCAGCGTCGTGGGACACGGGGTCCCGGGCCTCCTGCTGCGTGGCATCTTCGCCACGCTTTGCCTGTTGCCGCCGACGGCGATGATGGGGGCGACGCTTCCGGCCGCCGCCCGCTGGGTCGAAACCACCCCGCGAGGCATTTCCTGGCTGGGGTACTTCTACGCGGGAAACACCATCGGCGCCGTCTTCGGTTGCCTGTTCGCCGGCTTTTATCTGCTGCGAGTGCACGACATGCCGACCGCGACGTACGTGGCCGTCGGGTTGAATGTGGGCGTTGCGCTGGCGGTTCTCGTGTTGGCCCGCTTCGCGCCCCGATTGGAATCGCAGTCCGCGGAGAATTTGGCGGGGGCGCCGCCAGCCGCCGCGCCACCGGCCGGNNCGGCACCACCTACACGTTCTCGATCATCTTGGCGGTGTTCCTGATCGGGATCGGCCTTGGTAGTGCCGTGGGATCGGCGATGGCGCGGTGGTCACCGAATCCCCGCCGCGCCCTCGGCTTCGCTCAGTTTCTGCTTGTGGTGGCCATCGCCTGGACCGCATGGAACGTCACCCGATCTCTGCCGTATTGGCCTGTCGATCCGCAAATTTCTCCGAGCACCTGGTTTCAGTTTCAAGTTGATCTGGTTCGCTGTCTCTGGGCGATCCTTCCGGCGGCGTGCCTCTGGGGCGCCAGTTTTCCGCTCGCGCTCGCCTCGGTGGCCTCCGAGAGGCAGGATGGAGGTCGAGTCGTCGGCCGCATCTACGCCGCCAACACCGTCGGCNNTGGTGGTGATCGCGTGGCTTGGTACCCAAAAGGGCGAACGCATCCTCATCCTCCTGGCGGCGTTGTCGGCGATCCTCGTCCTGCTCCCGGCGTTCGGGAAAGGCGCCGGGCGGCCGCTGTTCAACCTACGCGGCGCGACGGTGGCGCTCGTCATCCTGGAAGTCGCCAGCATCCTGTCACGCAATGTGGCGCCTGTCCCGGCCCTGTTGGTCGGACACGGTCGGAGCTCGGCCGCGTCGTTCCGCAATCAGGAAACGTATCTTTATGTGGGCGAAGGGATGAATTCGTCCCCGGCGATCTCGCGCGACGCAAATGGAATCATCAGTTATCACAACGCCGGAAAAGTCCAGGCGTCGACCCAGCCGCAGGACATGCGCCTGCAAAGAATGCTGGGACACCTGACGACGCTGGTGCCAGAACATCCCCGATCGGTCTTGGTGGTCGCCTGCGGTGCCGGTGTCACGGCGGGCGCGGCCATCATCGATCCCAGGGTCGAACACCTCACAATCGCCGAGATCGAGCCCTTGGTTCCAAAGGCGGCTTCGAAGTATTTTGCCGACTACAATTTCAACGTCGTGACGAACCCCAAGGTACGCGTCGAGATCGACGACGCGCGCCATTTTTTGAACACGACGCGAGAGAAGTTCGACGCCATCACCTCCGACCCATTCGACCCCTGGGTCAAGGGCGCGGCGTCGCTGTACACGAAAGAGTTCTGGGAGCTCGCCAAGCGACACCTGAATCCGGGCGGAGTGGTCACGGTCTTCGTGCAGCTCTATCAGGCCGGAACCGCGGCCGTGAAGAGCGAGGTGGCCACGTTCTTCAAGGTCTTCCCGCGGTACATCATCTTCGGAAACACCGTCCACGGTTCGGGCTACGACGTGGTGCTGGTCGGNNTGATCGATGTGGACGCTATGCAACAGCGCCTTGCCAGCCCGGAGTACGCCGTGGTCGCGAAGTCACTCCGCCAGATCGGCTTCAACTCGGCGGTGGCGCTGCTTTCAACCTATGGCAGCCGAGGCCCGGATCTCGTTCCCTGGCTTCGGAACGCACAAATCAACCGCGACCGTGATCTGCGCCTGCAGTTCTTGGCGGGATTCAACATGAACGCGAACGAGGCGGCGCAGATCTACAGCGGAATCCTACCTTTTCGTCGGTACCCCGAAGATCTCTTCGTCGGTTCACCGGAGCGGCTGACCGCCCTGCGCCTGGCGATGGCCGGGCGACCGCCCTAGGTGGGCGCGATTCGAACCGCGGCTTCCAGCGTCCCCATCTTGCGATCGAACGTCCACGACGCGGATCTGTCCCAAACGAATTTGCGCGGCGCGCACCTCGTTCGTGCGACCCTGCGCAACGCGAACCTGACCGACGCTGCTGCCCCAATCGACGAACGCCTGAAGCACGTCATCGGTGGCCCGAATCGAGCAGTGGACGGCTTCGCCCCGATCCCGCGAGACGAGGGGGCACGGAACCGGGCAGACGAGCGGGATGACCTCCCGTTTGTTCCGGCGGTAGACACCAAAGTCCTTCCGGTCCGGGAGGCCCTCGTTTGCGGATGATCGACGCAGGTCTCCTCTCGCTCAGAGGGCGCGCGACTCACCGATCGCCGCGACCCACACCTTCTCGGCGGGGATGCCCTCTCGACGACGGATCTCCTCGAGGAGGCGCGGCGGCTCGTCGAGCGGCTCGTCGGTGAGCTTGAAGGTTCCCCAGTGCATCGCGCAGAGCAGGCGGGCGCCCAAGCTCTGGAAGGCCTTGACGGCGTCCTCCGGATTCATGTGCTGCACCCGCATGAACCACTCTGGATCGTAGGCGCCAATCGGCAGCAGCGCCGCGTCGATTCCGGGGAACCTGCGGCCGATCTCCTTGAAGCCTTCGAAGTAAGCGGTGTCCCCCGAGAAATACACCCTCCGGTCGTCTCCCTCGAGCACGAAACCGCCCCACAGGGTGTCGTTCTTGTCGGTGGGTCCGCGCTGGGACCAGTGCTGCGACGGCACGAAATGGATGGTCAGGTCGCCGACGACGGTCTTGTCCCACCAGCCGAGCTCGATGACCTTGTCGGCGCCTTTGCGGGTGAAGAAGGTTCCGAGGCCCGCCGGTACGACGTAGGTTGGCCGGGCGCCGAGGCGTCGAATCGTCGGCGCATCCAGGTGGTCACGATGGTTGTGCGAGACCAGGATGACCGACGGGCTGGTTTCCTCGAGGCCGATCCCCGGACGGACATTTCGGGCGATCCCGGGACCGAGGGAATCGGACCACACCGGATCGGTGAGGATGGTCTGTTCCCCCAGGCGAATCATCCAGGTCGCATGGCCGACCCAGGTCAACGCGGGAGCACCAGCCGAGATGAGAGCGCGGTTCGGCTCGACGACCTTCATCTCCGGGTAGCGATCGGGCGCCCGCCGCCGCTTGCCACGCAGCCGATCGCCGACGGCCCATCTCAAGATGGCCGAGAGCGGCTGGGGTTCGAAGGGCGGCTCGAGGTTCCGGAAGCGCACCGCGGAACTCTAGCAGCCTGTGGACCAAGTCGGACCGAGCCGAAACGGGCGCGGCGGGGAGGGATCAACGCTCCGGAGGACTCCTGCCTTGAATCGCGGAGGCCACGACCCTAGGCTTCCGTCTCAGTGCTGGAGGTGCGAATGTGCGCGGCCCAAAGACGTCCCTGTATCGGCCGCGCGTCTGGAGCCCGCGCGATGGCCCTGGTGTTCGCAGGCCTTCTGGCCGGCGGCGGACAGACGACGCAGGCGGCCCAGCCGGCCCAGCCGGCCAATGTNNGAGAACGCGCGCAAGGACGGACTGACCGTCGTCGATCTCTCGGACGACTGGCTGCCGTATGTCTTCTCGGAGACGCCCGACAAGCCGCAGCCGATGAGGCCCTATCTGATCGATCTGGCCAACGGGCGGTTCCGCTCGGGCCAGAACTACGCGCGCCCGCGCGAGGATCGTTTCTTCGAGCCGTTCGGGATCTTCCCCAGCCTGAACCTGGTGCGGCGCCGGCTGGCGGACAAGAAGCGCCACGCCTGCCACGAGCGGGTGAAGGATGCGGTGCTCGAGGAATTGTCGCCCAAGAATGTGATCCCGCCGGAAGAGCTGGAGAAAGTGCCGAACCCCGACCCCGCGACGGCCAAGGAAACCCCCATGGTGACGACCGGGCGGACAATCTCGCCGCGGCCCTTGACCCCGGTGGAAAAGCGGGCCGTGATCGCGATGCAGGCGCACCTGCGCTGCGAGGATCTGCTCTCCGGCAAAGCGAGCCCCGGCCGGATGGATCGGCGGACGGCCGAGGGCTTGAAGGTCTACCAGCACCTGCACATGCTCGCGGATAACTCGAAGATCGATCTCGATACCCGCACCGTGCTCCTGGGCGACAGCCGCGAGCACGACTTCCGGGCACTGCTGCGCGTGCTGCGCGAGCGGGTCGTCGATGCGACCGGGCTGCTCGAGGACGGATCGGCCCTGGGTGTCCAGGGCCAGGTGCAGGGGCGTGTGCTGGACAGCCCCGAGTTCCAGCCGCTGGCGGTGCAGTCGGAGAATCGGACTCAGAACCCGCCGACGGGTTCCGAACCTCCCGCGATGGGGAAGGATGCGTCGGGGAAGGATGCGTCGGGCAAGGAAGCGTCGGCCAAGATCACTCCGGCGCCCGATCTGATTGCGGCGGCCACGCATGCCGCCAGCCAGGCTCTCGGGTGGACGTCACCCGACGCCGTCCTCGCGAGCACGCTCGGTCCCCCTGCGCCCCCGCCTGGAGCAAAGAAGCCCGCGCACAAAGCGGCAGCGAAGGGCAAGGGACCCGCGCCCTTGCCCGTGGCGGTCGCAATCAAGCTGCCGCCGCTGCCGCCGTACCACGGCCCGAAGATGGAGCTGCGCGCGGAAATAGACCGCGGCGAGGTGGTTCTCGCCCGGCCCACGCTCGACAAGGATGGACACAAGAAGTGGACACCCCCGGTCGCCGACCGCCCGACGCTCACGTTGTACGCGCGCGCGGGCGATCACGAGGTGGCGCTGTGCCGCTGGCCGACCACCATCGGCGGCTGGAAGACGTTCGAGAAGTCCGACGGCACCATGGCGCTCAAGTACAAGGACTCCGTCACGGGCGACGCCGTGTGGCCCGAGGTTCTTGCCACGCCCACCTGGCACCCGGCGCCGGGCATGCCGATTCGCAAACTGCTCGTCAAGCGCGGGGACACCTTCGAGCCGAAGACGGAAATCATTGGCCCGGGCTACCGCGCGGCCTA
>PMNO01000396.1:6493-6715 GCA_003161835.1 Myxococcales bacterium
CGCCCGTGCCGGTGACCGTCCTCGAAGGCGACGTCAAGGGCGACCCCAAGGCCGTCAAGCGCATGGTGCCGCTGGCCACGGTGCCTTAGGCACCCGTGCTCGAAGGCAGCGGGTCCTAAGAGCAGGCGCCGGTTTGGCAGACGCCGGCGGGTCCGGTGAGATTCGTGGGACATGCGGAGGTGCAATCGCCGTCCGCATGAACACCTCGATTTCTGCTCAAAG
>PMNO01000104.1 GCA_003161835.1 Myxococcales bacterium
CGACGCGAACGTCGACCTTCGCGAAATCGTCCGCGCATTTCTGATCGATGGCGGGGACGAAACCGGGCGGATCCGTGTCCTGGGTCAGGGGGCGGCAGGTCGGATCGCCGTGGAGGAGGTACGTGGCCGAGCCGTCGGCCTTGCTCTCGAAGTTCGCGTCGACGAAGAGTCGCTCGTTCATCAGACGCTTGATCTCATTCCCAGTATCGTCGAAACGTTCCTCGGTCGTCATCATGGACGGCATTTGCAGGCCGGTCATTTGCTGGGTCAGGCCAGGCCCGACCATGGCGCGCAGCATGGCGGTGGGCGGCATGCCGGCCGACAACATGGGCGCGACGACGGTGTTGGCGGTGGAGGTTGTGGAGCCCATGATCTTCGTGACGGTCCCGTCGTCGGCGATCGTGAATGCCAGCGCGGTGCCCGAGACGTGCATGACGGCCTGAGCGTGCAGCGCCGCCTGCTGGGTGACCACCTTCTCGTCGATTGCGGGGGCCGCCCCCTCACACGCCGTCAAGCTGGCGGTCGCCAGGGCGAGTCCGATCCAAGAGGGAAGATTGCGGGTCATCATGGTTCGTGTCCTTTTCAGTAAGGGTGGAAGCCGAATAAGATGTCAATCGCAAACCGCCCGAGCGAGGCGGCATGGCGGATGGCCTTAGCAAGAGGCATGCGCGGCCCCGTGGGTTGAGCGGACGAACCTCGTTTCGGCTGGAAATTGAGGAGACTTGACGNNGGTCACGGTGAATCTCTGACAACACTGGCACCAAAAAACACAAAACGCCCCGCCCGCCTTGCGGACGGACCGCGTGGCCGCATGTAGGCTTTACACCGACGGGTGCCGCTGCCATGCTGCCCAGGAACACCCAAACGGCCGAGAAGGACGATTCGTGAAAGTTTACGCGAGCAGCGATCATGCAGGCTTCCAGCTGCGACTGGAACTGGTGGCCGTCTTGCGCGGTCGGGGAATAGAGGTGGACGACCGGGGTCAAGGTGACGGCGCGCCGCGCGACTACCCCGCGGAGGCCGAGCTCATAGGAACCCTCGTCCGCGACCACCCCGGAACGAGGGGGCTCCTCGTGTGTGGCTCGGGCGTCGGCATGTGCATGGCGGCCAACAAGCTGAAAGGTGTGCGCGCCGTGGATGCCTGGAACGTCGAATCGGCTCGGTTGTCGCGCGCCCATAACGACGCCAACATCTTATGTCTGGGTGCCCGCTTGATCTCGCCCGAGGACGCGCGGGCGATCCTGGATGCGTGGCTGAGGACGGAGTTCGATGGCGGCCGCCACACCGCGCGCGTCGCGCAGATCGATCGCGTCGGCGGTGCCGGCCGACCGACGTCCTCGAAATCCGATGTCTGAATCGAACAGGAGAGCAGGTTTGCCCATGTCCATGACGACGCTTCAAAAGACCCGCGAGCTTGGCCAAAGCATCTGGTACGACAACATCCGGCGTGGCCTCATCACATCTGGCGAGTTGCAGGCCCTGATCGATCAGGGCGTCGTGGGGATCACGTCCAATCCAAGCATCTTCGAGAAGGCCATCTCCGCCTCGCGGGACTATGACCTCGCGCTGCGGGAGCTCGTGGCCACGGGGATGGGAACGGCCGAGATCTACGAGGCGCTGGCCATTGACGATATCCGTGCGGCCTGCGATCGACTGACGCCGATATTTCGCGACACCGCCGGGATCGATGGCCGGGTTTCGCTCGAGGTGCTGCCGTCGCTGGCCGCCAACACCGCCCAGACGATCTCGGAAGGGTTGCGGCTAGCCCGGGTGGTCGCCCGGCCCAATGTCATGATCAAGGTTCCCGCGACGGCGGAAGGCCTGCCCGCCATCACCGCGCTGACCGCCGCTGGCGTCAGCGTCAACGTGACGCTGATTTTCGGGTTGGATCAATACCGGCAGGTTTTCGACGCGTACATCTCGGGCCTTGAACAGCGTCTGGCCGCGGGCGGCAAGCTGGACGAAGTCGCGTCGGTGGCGAGTTTCTTCGTATCGCGCGTGGACAGTGCCTGCGACAAGCTGCTGGCCGAGAAGAGCAAGGCCGCCAACAGCGCGCCCGACCGCGCGCGGGCCGAGGCTCTGCTGGGCAAGGCGGCGATTGCCAATGCCAAGCTTGCGTACGACCTGTTTGGGACCATCGTCAACAGCGCGCGCTGGCAGGCGCTGGCGACTCGGGGTGCTCGGCCCCAGCGGCTGCTTTGGGCCTCGACCGGCACCAAGGACCCGCGCTACTCGGACACGATGTACCTGGACGGTTTGATCGGGAAGGACACCGTCAACACCGTACCCCCGGCGACGTTGGTGGCGTTTCTGGATCACGGGCGTCCGACGCCGACCCTGGCCACCGGGGTTGCCGAGGCGCGTGCCCAGATCGCCGGCTTGGCGGAGCTCGGAATCGATCTGGATCGGGTCTGTCGCGGGCTGCTCGAGGACGGCGTGAAGGCATTCGCCACGTCGATGACGGGTCTGCTGGGAGTGATCGGCGAACGGTGCGCGGCCATCGGCGAGCAGACGTCTGGCCGCCAGAGCATGGCCCTGCCCTCGCCCGACGCGGACGCCGTCACGGGCGCGGTCCGGGACCTGGGCGCGCATCATGGGCCAGAGCGAATCTGGAGCGGTGATCCCACGCTGTTCACGGCGGACCCGGCCCACGAAAAATCGATCCGCAGTCGTCTGGGGTGGTTGCGTTCTCCAAGTCTCATGAGCGGCCGGGTGGCCGAGCTGCAGGCATTCCTCGCCGAGGTCACGGCGGCGGGGTTCACGCGCGTGGTGTTGCTGGGCATGGGCGGCAGCTCGCTTGGCCCCGAAGTGTTCGCCCAAACCTTTTCGGGCCGAACCCGTGGGTTGCCGCTGCACGTTCTGGACAACACCGATCCGGCCGCTGTGCGGGCGGTCGAGCGCGCGGGCGACTTGCGCACCACCTTGTTCGTGGTGGCCTCGAAGTCCGGAGGCACCATCGAAATTCAGGCCTTTGAGCACTACTTCTGGGACCGGGTGCTGGCTCATCATGGCGGCGACGTGGTCAAAGCGGGTGCGCAATTCGTCGCCATCACCGATCCCGCCACCAAGCTGGGGCAACTGGCCGACCAGAAGCGATATCGGCGTGTGTTCGTGAACCCGGCCGATATCGGGGGTCGCTACTCCGTCTTGTCCTATTTCGGGATGGTGCCGGCGGTGCTGTTGGGGGTCGACATCGCCGCCGTGATCGCGAGCGGCGCGGCCTTGGCGCAGGGTTCTTCGCCCCATGTTCCCGCCGAGGAGATCGCCGGCCTGCAGCTGGGCGCGATGCTGGGCACGCAGGTGGCCCGGGGCCGCGACAAGCTGACCCTGGTGGTCGATCCCGAAATCGAATCCCTGGGCTCCTGGATCGAACAGCTGATCGCCGAGTCCACGGGCAAGGATGGCAAGGGTATCGTCCCCGTGGATCTGGAACCTTTGGGACCTCCCGATGTTTATGGACCGGATCGGATCTTCGCGCGGATCAGCCTCGGCGATCAGGGCGGAAACCCGGTGCTGACCGACGCCACCGCGGCGCTGGAACGCGCCGGACATCCGGTTGTCCGACTGGCGGTGCCCCGGCGCGAGGATCTGGGGCGCGAGTTCTTTCGCTGGGAGCTCGCGACGGCGTTCGCCGGCAGCCTGATGGGACTGAACCCGTTCGACGAGCCAAACGTGACCGAGGCCAAGCTGGCCACCAGCGCTCTTCTGGCCGTGCGGCAAAAGGAGGGCCGGTTGCCGGAAGCTGAAGGTGTGGTGGCGCTGACCGACGGCGATGCGATCCGCGGCCACTTACTGTCGGCCGGGGCCGGCGACTACGTTGCGTTCTGCGCCTATTTCGAGCGCAGCGCCGCGCGTGATCGGCTGTTGGCCCAACTGCGCGGCGTCACCCGAAAAAGGACGAGCCGCGCGACGACTCTCGGCTATGGGCCGCGTTTTCTGCACTCCACCGGGCAGCTTCACAAAGGGGGCGCAAACAATGGCGTCTTCCTTCAGTTGACGGCGGACGTGGTCGGGGCCGACCTGGCGATTCCAGGCGAGGCCTACACCTTCGGCGCGCTTCGTGATGCCCAGGCCTTGGGCGATCTACAGGTCCTGCAGCGTCGGGGACGGCGTGCCATCCGGGTTCATCTGGGCCAGGATATCGACGCCGGGTTGGAGCGCCTCTTGGCGGTGATGACAGCGGCTGGTTGAACGGTGCGGGCCCAGCCCGCATATCGCACATGGTGATGGCTCAATAATGATTGTTCTTGCGGGCGACATCGGTGGAACCAACACCCGTCTGGCGCTGTTCGAGGTCAAGGGCGATGACCGCCTCGTGGCCGTCCTCGAACGGACCTATCCATCGGCGTCGCAGTCCAGTCTGGACGCGATCATTGAAGGCTTTCTGCGGGACACGCGCGGCACGTTGCCGAGGCTGGCGGAGCCCTTGCAGCGGGCCTGTTTGGGGATTGCTGGACCCGTCGAGGGCAACGTCTGTCGCGCCACCAACCTGCCGTGGGTGGTCGACGGTCGGGCGCTCGCGCAACGCCTCGGCGTTCAACAGGTGCGTCTCGTTAACGATTTTTATGCGGCGGCCCTGGGGAGCTTGTCGGTGCCGGCGGAAAGCCTGGTGGCGCTCGGGGGCGGCCCGCGCGATCCGAAGGGCCCTGTCGCGGTTCTGGGCGCCGGAACCGGGCTGGGTCAGGCGTTCTTGCTTTGGTCCGCCAGCGAGAATCGCTACCAGGTGATCTCCTCCGAGGGTGGCCATGTTGATTTTGCGCCGCGCACGCCGCTCGAGAGCGATCTGCTGCGCTATCTCGCCGGGAAGTACGGACGGGTATCGTACGAGCGGGTGCTCTCGGGCCATGGCCTGGTGGATCTCTATGCTTTTTTGAACGAGGAAGCGGCGTTCCGCGCGCTGGGGAAGGCGGATACCGCGGCGGCGATGGCAGCCGGTGATCCGGCGGCGGTCATTTCGCAGAAGGGCCTGGACGGAACCGATCCCGTTTGCGCCGCGGCGCTGGCCATTTTTTGCGGGGTCCTGGGCGCGCTGGCGGGAAACTTGGCGCTGACGTTGTTGACCACGGGCGGGGTCTTCATCGCCGGCGGCATCGCGCCGCGAGTCCTGCCTCTTCTGCAGAGGCCCGCTTTTCGCGAGGCCTTTGAACGCAAGGGGCGGCTGCAGCCTCTGGTGACGCGCGTCCCGGTGTTCGTGGTGACGCACGCCCAGCCGGGCCTTTTGGGCGCCGCCAGCGTCGCCGCGTCGCTCTAGCCCGACACAGGCCGCCCGGGAGGCGCTGTTCCGGGGCCTCGGGTCTTCAGGTATCGACCCGAGCCGCCGATAAAGACTCTCGTGGTGAACGGCCATAGAGGCGCCGGTGCGGCACTAGCTCTGGGAGGCGATACTTTGTCGTTTGCCGAGGAGCGAGATGCCCGCAGCGAGCGTGAACGGGAACGGTTCGGCCGGATGGTCGGACACTCGGTTCCCATGCGTGCGGTCTTTGAAACCCTGGAGCGCGCCGCCGTCAGCGACGCGACGGTCCTGCTGGAAGGCGAGACCGGCACCGGTAAGGAGATATCCGCCGAGGCCGTGCACCGCGGCAGCCGGCGGCGGGACAAGCCATTCCTGGTCGTCGACTGCGGGGCCATACCGCCTCAACTGCTCGAGAGCGAGCTGTTCGGTCACGAGCGCGGATCGTTCACGGGCGCCGTGGGCTCGCGCCAGGGGGTATTCGAGGCCGCCGCTGGTGGCACGGTCTTCCTGGACGAGATCGGCGAGCTGAGCATCGACCTGCAGCCCAAGCTTCTGCGTGTTCTGGAGCGTCGCGAGGTCCGCCGGATCGGTACGAATCNNGCGCGAATCATTCACTCGCCTGAATTTCTGGCCAAGCTGGCACGGCATGATTGGCCCGGAAACATCCGCGAGCTGCGCAACCATCTGGAGCGATGCGTGGCCCTGCGCGACTTCACGCCGCCACAGCTCAGCAACGCGGCGTCGACGTTGCCCACTCCGGAAAATGCAGCCGGCATCGGACGTCCGCTGCGCGAGGCGCGGGACGAATGGGTGAACAATTTCGAGAAGCGATATCTGGAAGAACTGCTGCGCGTGAATGACAACCGGGTCAGCGTCGCGGCTCGTTCGGCCGGCGTCGATCGTATCTACTTTTACCGGTTGCTCTGGAAGCATGGCCTGCGCACGCGCGAGCCTTCCGTGCGCGAGGACGAGACGCCCGAACCCGGGTGACCGCGGCATGGCAGCGCTTCCCCTCAGGCTGAGCGACGACGAGGCGGCGCNNCTTTCCATCGGGGCCGTGTTGGCGGCGGGCAATGTCTACACGGGGCTCAAGTCCGGCTTCATCGACGGAGGAGCCCTGACGGCGGCCTTGCTCAGCTTCACGTTCTTCGCCACTTTCAAGCGCCTGACCCGCCTGCCGTTCGGACCCTTGGAGAACAACGTGGCGCAGACCGCCGCCGCGTCCGCCGCGGTCATGTCCTTCGTGCACGGGCTGACCGGCCCGATGCCCGCTCTGATGCTGATGGGGGTCAACACGCCTGCCTGGGCTTTGTGGACGTGGGGGATTGCTCTGGCTCTGATCGGGGTAGCCATCGCCGCGTTTCTGCGGCGCAAGTTGGTGGTCGAGGATGCCCTGCCGTTTCCCAGCGGAATCGCGACCGCCGAGCTGATAACGACGGTTCACGCCGATCAAGGCAGCGCCGCGCGACGGACGCGATTTTTGTTGGCGGCGGCCGTCGCCGCAGCCGTGCTCACATGGTTTCGGGACGGCACCGGGATGTTCATTCCCCAGGCGCTCTATCTTCCGCTCACAGTCGGGGGCATGACCGCTGCCTCGTTGACTCTGGGCATTGCCAGCAGTCCCCTGATGGCCGCCACTGGTATGTTCATCGGCCTGCGCAGTTCCTTGAGCTTGCTGGGGGGCGGGATCGTGGCTTGGGGGATCGTCGCGCCCATCGCCGTACGTTCGGGTTGGACCACCGATGCCGGGTACGCGACCATCTCCGCCTGGTTGGTGTGGCCGGCGCTGGGGATGATGCTGGCCAGTACCCTGGTACCGTTCGTGCTGGGCTGGCGGACCGTCGGTCGAGTGCTGGCCCGGACCGCTCGCGACGTGCGCAATTCGCTGCGCCGGCGCGTGGACGATGGGCGAGCCCCGAATCCGGCCAGCACTGTGTTGCTGGGTGGCATCACGGTGCTAGCGGCGTCGGCGGCCCTGGCCTGGACGGGGTGGCGCGCCTTCGGATTCAGTCCGTATTTGACCTGCGCCGCGCTCATTGTGTCCGTGGTCCTTTCGGGGATCTGCGCGCGCGCCGCCGGGGAGACCGACATCGCGCCGGTGGGATCATTCGGAACGCTCACCCAGTTCTTGTTCGCGGCGGGCGGACGAGGGGGATCGGTTTTGTCGGGCGCCATCGTGGCCGGCAACGCGTCGGAGGTGGCCCAGAGCATGTGGGCCTTCAAGGCGGGACACACCCTGCGGGCGTCGGTCCGGGCCCAGATCGTGGCGCAGATACTGGGCGCGATAGTCGGCAGTTTGGTGGTCGTGCCCGCCTACTTCTTGATCATTCGGGTCTATCCGCTCGGCAGCGAACGGATGCCGGCGGTGTCGGCCATCTCGTGGAAGGCCACCGCGGTCGCCCTGAGCGGGGGACTCGCCGGGTTGCCTTCGCACGGCCTTCATGCTTTCGTCGTCGCGTTCGCTCTGGGGGCGGTCCTCAGCATTTTCGCGCCCACGCGGATCGGACGATTCCTTCCGTCAGCGGTGACCGTCGGCATTGCGATGATCACGCCTGTATCCCTGGCTGCCGCCGCCGTGTTGGGCGCCGGCAGCATCGTGCTGGCGCGGCGCCGAATCTCGACCCTGGCCGACGGGGAAACCAACGCGCTGGCCGCTGGTCTGCTGGCCGGTGAAGCGATTCTGGGAGTGGTCATCGCGGCGCGCGCGGCGTGGGGTTCGTAAGTCAGCAACCGCCGCTCCGAGGCGCGGAACCGCCGCCAACCAACACCCCACTACGACGCGGCGGCGGTCGTCACGTGGACGCCCGTAACATTCTCTTGGGGCGCCCAGGAGGCTATCGAGGTGACGCCCCCGCCGATGACTTCCTTGCCCCCGGGAACGTCGTCCGAATCCTTGACCTCCGCCACACCGACGTGAAGACAGATATTGACGTGCACATCCGCATGCGCATCGGCGCGCGCGGAGAGTCGCTCGGCCAGCTGATGGGCGACCGATCGACCCTGGGCCCGAGCGACGCTTGCGTCCTCTTCCGTCAGCGGCAAGAGCTTGGCGCCCAACAGGGCGTTCCCGGTCTGCAGCGGCAATTGCCACCCATCGTCGCGCAACACCTGTTCGGCGCCATCCAGCACCGACGAAACGTCGTCCAGCAACTCGTCGCTCTCCGCGTCAGCCGTCTCGGCCACGCGGAGCTCGACGAAGATGGCCATGGCGCGCACCGCCACCAGGGGCGCGGAAACCACCCCGTGGGGCGCGACCACGGCGTCGCGCAAGGCCGCGATGAATGCCTTGGCGCTCGGGAACCGGCGCATGGGCTGTTTCTCCATCGCGCGCAGAACCACGGCGTCAATCCCCGGTGTGACCGGAGCGCTCTGGCTCGCCCGGGGAGCCGGAGCCTCGAGGTGCAATCGCTCGATGTCGGTCATCTGCTCGCCGCGAAAAGGATACTGCCCGGTCAAGAGGTGATACAGCACCACCCCCAACGCGTACACGTCCGTGCGGCCATCGATGGCCCCGCCTCGGATCTGCTCGGGGGCCATCGTGTACGAAGTTCCCAGGCGCGCGCCCGCGACGGTCAACCCCACGTCACCGGCGTCGGGATGGATGAGCTTGGCGATACCAAAATCCAGCAGCTTCACGATCCGCTCGTTTCCGCGCTGCTCCATGTGAATGTTGCTGGCCTTCAGATCGCGGTGCACGATTCCTTGCGCGTGGGCCGCATCCAGGGCGGAGCAGACGGGGGTCAAAATTTCCAGGACCTCGGTCGGATGAAAACGTCCGCGCGCGGTCAGCATGGACCGCAGGTCCGTGCCGTTGAGCAGCTCCATCACGTAGAACGGCCGACCGTCGGGGAGCTCTCCGAATTCGTAGATATCGACGATGTTGGGGTGCTTGATCAGGTTGACGGCCAAGGCTTCACGGAGAAACCGGGCGACCATCTGCGGCGAGCTCGCGAGTTCCCTGCGCAACACTTTCACGGCCGCGCGCCGCCCCAGCAGGCGGTGCTTGGCCTCGTACACCGTGCCACCACCGCCTGACGCCAGCGCGCGCTCGAGCAAGTACATCCCAGCCGCCGTGCCCGGCCGCAGCGCGTCCGGGTCGGGTTGCTGCGCCATCGCGGTCGCCTGTTGGGGACCGAGGGCTCGGGTCTTGTCGAAATCGTCGTCGAGTTTGGGCAGCACGGTTATCCTCGAACACGAAGATGCGATGTCCTCGCCCCTGGAACATCGGTAGATCTGTTGAGCGGGTTTAGACGCATTCTAGGCGAGCCAGGTTGACGGCTGTCGCGATAGTATCCTCATCCTATGGTCGACTCCCACTGTCACCTCGATTCGGAGACTTTCCGCTCCGATTTGCCCGCGGTCCTCGATCGGGCTCGATCCGCCGGAGTCGAGCGTATGATCTGTATCGGCTCGGGAAGTGACATCCGCTCGGCGCTATCATCGGTGGCTTTGGCGGGAACTGAATCCGACGTGTACGCCACGGTCGGGGTTCATCCTCATGACGTGGCGCGGATGACGGAATCCGACTGGGAGACACTCGAAGGCCTGGCGCGGCTACCGCGGGTCGTCGGAATCGGAGAAACCGGGCTCGACTATCACTACGAGCACTCCGCGCGTGATGCGCAGCAGGCCGCCTTCCGTCGTTTTGTTCGCCTGGCACGCCAGGCGGGCCGTCCTGTCGTCTCTCACGTGCGTGATGCGCATGCTGACGCCGCCGAGATCCTGCGCGCCGAGGGGGCGAGCGAGGTCGGCGGCGTGATTCACTGTTTCACCGGGGGAGTGGACGATGCCCGTGGCTACCTGGATTTTGGGCACTATCTGTCATTCTCGGGGATCCTGACCTTCAAGAACGCCGACCACATTCGCGCTGCGGCACGGTTCGCGCCCGCTGACCGGGTCCTGGTCGAGACCGACGCCCCCTACCTGGCCCCCATACCCTATCGCGGCCAGCGCAACGAGCCGGCTTTCGTCGCCCGTACCTTGGGGCTCCTGGCGGAAATCCGCGGGATTTCGGTCGCGGACGCAGACCGGATCACGACCGAGAATGCCTGCCGCCTGTTCCGTTTGGGCGATCACCCGCTGGTTCCCGCGGATCGCACGCATTCGGGTTGACGGTCCGCGCTCGGGACGCCCATACTTTCGACCTTTCGTGGCTCTCCTCAATCCAATCCGCATTCGGCTTCGCTATGCCGATCTCGACACCTTCGTCGAAAAATTTGCCCCCAACGTCACACGCGGTGGGGTCTTCCTGGCCAGCCGCAATATTCAGCCCGTGGGTGCTGTTTTTCCCTTTGAGATCCAGTTGATCGGTGGCGAGGTCGTCTTGGCCGGAGAGGGTCGTGTCACGTGGGTCAAGGAGTTCAATCCGGCCGAGCCCCAGCGCCCGTACGGGATGGGAGTGCAATTCATCAGCGTCGCACCCGCGACCAAGCCCATTTTGGCGCGCATCCTGCGGGCGAAGGACGCGGCCGGACCCCGGCGAACGACGACCGGACCCCTGACTCCGCTCGGAGCGTCGGCGGGCGGTGAGCATGCTGGGGAACGGACGGGAACGGGGACGGCGAACGGCAAACCCACCAAGCGCCCTATCGATACGTCGGTGGATCTGGTGGCGGAATATGGATTGGACGATCAGGCGGTCCGGCGCCTGATGGAGCGCACGTGGATGATGGGCGCGCGCACCAGCGATGATCTCACCGATCTGTTGGCGCCGCAGCCCCCCGAGGAGGTGACCCTGGCTCAGGCACTGGCCGAGTTGCCGCGCCTGCTGGACACCCAGTTCAGCCGCAGGCGCGCCTCGGGCGGATTCCGGGCCGTGGCCGTCGCACCTCCCGCGCCCGCGCCCACGCCAGAACCCGCAGCAGAACCCGAAACAACGACGATCGAGGGAAGCGGACGGAGCGCCGAAGGCGGCGACGACGCGAAAACCGCAGAAGCAAACACCCCGCCGACGACTGGCGTCGCCGCGGCCGTGGATACCGATGCGGCGGCAGCGGGCGATGAAGACGCGGGCACCGCCGACAGCGTGTCGGCGCGCGTCCAGGTGGCCTTGGGAGATACCACGGACATGACCGGCGGGTAGAACCCTGCGTTTCGCGGCGGCGAAGTCCGCGGAGGCGATTCGGCGCGGGGCGCAGGCGCCGTCAAAGCCCCAAGTTGCGACGAAGGCGGGCGATGGGTTCGGCGGTGTCGGGCACGAAAGGGTGTCCGGTGATCAATTCACAAACCTCGATATAGCGGCGCGCCGCCTCCGCGCGTACGCCGGCGCTCAGAGCCGGCGGTGGCCCCTCTCCTCGGTAGCCCTGTTCGACCAAGGTGCGGCGGACGTATTCCTTGTCGAGACCGCGCGGCTCCAGTCCTTGGTCAAAACGGGTCTGATAGTCGTCCGCGTACCAGTATCGGGACGAATCGGGTGTGTGGATCTCGTCGATGAAGCACAGTGTGCCGTCGGGACGGCGGCCGATTTCGTATTTCGTGTCCACCAGGATCAAGCCCCGGCGCAGCGCTTCCTGCTGGCCGAACGAAAACACGCGCGCGCACAGGGTCGCGGCCTCGTCGAAGTCGGCGGCGCTCAGGGCCCCCATCTCGAGGATCTCGGCGCGCGACACCGATTGATCGTGTGCGCCCTTCTCGGCCTTCGTCGACGGGGTCAACAACGCCTTGGCCAGGCGCTGGTTCTTGCGCATGCCGTCTGGCAAATCGTGCCCGCAGAACTGCCGTCGCCCCGACTGATAGTGCGACCAAATGGAAGTCGATGTGACGCCGGTCAGGTAGGCGCGCATGACGAATTCCACCGGCAGCAACTGGCATTCGACCCCTACCATCACCTGGGGATCGGGGACCGAGAGAACGTGATTCGGCGCGATGTCGGCGGTGGCGGCAAACCAATGCGCCGCCATCTGGTTCAACACCTGGCCCTTGAAAGGAATCGTCCCCAGGACCACGTCGAAGGCCGATAGACGGTCGGTGACGATGATGGTGCGCCGACCATCCTTGACGTAACAATCGCGCACCTTGCCCTCGTACTTGTGGCCCAAGGAGGGTAAATCGGTCGTGTCCAACGTCTTGTTGAGCTGCTCCAGAATCACGCTATCGTCGATCATTTGTTTTCCTCGTGTCAGGGCCTATTGCGCGAGCGCGCGATCGATGATCTCGCCCGCATGGCGAAGGTGGTGTGCCAGATCGAACGCCCGGTCGATATCCTCCGCAGACAAACGCGCCCGGATGTCCGGATCGGCGCCCAGCAACGATCGAAATGTTTCGGCCTCGGGCGGGGGACCGTAAGCCGGACCGGCGCTCAGGCCCAAACCCGCCGCCGCGCGCAACGCATTTTTCTGAACCATCTCGTAGGCGGCTTGGCGCGGCAGACCCCTGCGGACCAGGGCCAGAAGGATCGCTTCGCTGAAAAACAGTCCGCCAGTGAGATCCAGGTTGCGCCGCATGCGATCCGCGTTGATCACCAGCCCGCTCACCAGCGCGGCGGCCCGTCGCACCACGAAATCACACAGTCCGGTCGCGTCGGGCCCTATCACGCGCTCGACCGACGAGTGGGAAATGTCACGTTCGTGCCAGAGCGCGACGTT
>PMNO01000519.1:0-10024 GCA_003161835.1 Myxococcales bacterium
GTCACCGACGCCGTCGCGGGAATCACCTACGCCTTCGTTGGTTACGCCGTCGGCCGGGCCGTTGCATCGATCCTGCCGCTCGCGTCACTGCGCGCCGAAACCGGACCGCGGAGCGCCTGACCCGACGGACGACTCCAGAGGCCGATGGGTCGTCAGGTCACGGGCCGACGTTGGCCCGGTTCGGCGACGCCGCGCCCACCGAGAAGGNNCGCCGGGGTATGAAAGCCGCCGATGACGGTGATCCGGCCCCCGGCCGCGAGCATCGCGCCCGCCGAGAAGCGGGCGGCGAGATCGAAGCGCGGCCCGCCATCGGCATCCGCGTCGGCGACGCCGAACCCGGCGATGCTCTGGGCCGCGCCGCTCGGATTGCTGAGCTCCACGTACTCGGCGCCGGTGGCGGAGATCTCGTTGATGGCGACGGCAGCGATCACCGGATCGATCCCCGCCGAGCGCGGATCGGCCTGTGGGTCGAACAGCACGCGCAGATCCGGCGATGAAGCCGTCGCGGGATCGCCCGGCACGCCCAGCGTCGGGCCGAGGAGCGCCAGGGCCTGCTTGAAGAGCTCCCAATCGGACATCACCTGGTCACAGGCGGTGCGGGCTGCGTCCGCCTGTTCGTCGGCGAATCCGTCGGGGTCCGAGGTGATCGCGGCAGCTATCGCGCCGGCCAAGCTGGCACCGCCCACCGGAGCCGCGTGCATGCGCGCGACGAGACGTCCGAGCGCCACGCCGAGGCCCTCGACGGCAGCGGGCGTCCCGCGCTCACCGTCGAGCCGCGAGACGCGTACGGTTTTGAAGCCCGCGGCCCCGGTCCGAATCTGCGCGGGGAAGCCGGCCCAGTTCCCAACCCCCCAGAGCGGATCGGCGCCGCGCTCGGTCCAGCCCGCCGCGAGCGCCGCAAGAATTCGCTCGCCCGGGCTCGTGAACGCGGTTCGTCCCGGCAGCGGCAGCGAGCCCTGAGGCGGTAGCTCCTTGAACTCGAGGATCACGTCGTCCCCGGGGGCGGNNGCGCCGAGCGTGCCGAGATAGCCCGCGATGGCTCCGGCGATCTCCAGGCGCGCGCGCGCGGGCAGATCGCGCGTGGTCTGGCCGGGCTCGATAGGATCGGGCGTCCCCCGGGTGAGCCGCCGAACCGCGTCCGTGGTGGTCAGCTGGTCGATCTCGACGCGATCATTCCAGTCGTCAATCGAGCGCCTGAACAGATCGTCGAGCACCGGGTTTCCGCCTCCTTCTTCGATGACGGGCCGCGGGCCACCCTCCGCCAGCGCACGCAACGTGTCGGCGTAGGATGTCACCGTCGCGCGCGCGATGGACCTGTCCATGGCGCCCGTCGCCGCCCGCGCGACCGCGTCGGTGGGATTCGAGAGGCGCGCCGCCAGGCACATGCCCACGGCAAGGCGGCGCACATCCCACAGATAGGGGAGGCGATCCGCCGTGTCGAAGTCGTTGGGTTCCACGCGGAAGATGCCGGCGCTCGTACGCATGGTCCCGAAGTTCTCGGGATGAGCGTCGCCAAGGCCCAACGGGCGCGCGCCGCCCGCGTCGAAGCGCGTCGCTTGCAGGCCCTGGGCGGGATCGTTCCAATCGTGCAGGAACAGCGCCAGCGAGCCGCGAAAAAAAGCGAACGCGTCGGCGGCCATGAGCGCGTATTTCCCCGCCGCAAGGCCCGGACGCTGGCGCAGGAATTCCGCGTCGCCCGCCGTGATGCTGCCGATGACGACGTCGGCACGCGGCCCCAGCGCTCCGTTTGCCGTGTGGGAGGGCGTGTCGACTCGCGACGACGAGCCGCCGCACCCAACCGCCACCCCGGTGGCGCCGAGCAGGCACGACCACCACAAAGAACGGCCCCGCACGCTACCAGTCTAGCCCCTACCGATCAGGGGCGTCACACATCCTTGCCACAAGTGTTTCGAGGACGACATCGTCCCTGTGCCAGGCCGCCACGTGCCTCTCCCACGCTATCGACATGGCAGCAAAGACTCTGGTGCATGTTTCGGATCTGAACCTGGGCAAGGGCGGGAAGTACAGGCGAGGGGCGATCGCCCTGCGCGATACCCTGTTGAAGGCTCGCGTGGATCACGTGGTTGTCTCCGGGGACTTGACCCATCGCGGCCGCGCGTCCGAGCTGGAGTCCTTCCGAAGAATCTTCGCTCCGCTCGAATCCACGACCAGGATCACGCTCGTACCCGGCGATCACGATCGCCTTGGCGACGACGTGGCTGGCGCGATTCAGCCCGGTCCCCGGGTTTCCGTGGCGACGTCGGACGGAATCCAGATCGTCCGCTTTGATTCAACGGGGCCCCACGATCGGCCCGGCAGCGCCGAGCGGGGCATCTTGAGCGACCATGACGTGGCCGCCATCGGTGAAGCCATCGCCACGGCCCCCGGCCAGACGTTGGTGGTGCTGCTGATGCACCACCACATCCTGCCCTTGCTGGCGAATCACGCGCCCGAACGCCTCCTGTCGTGGTTGGTCGGGTCGCACGAAGAAGACCTTGAACGCGGCTGGCGGCTGCTGGGAATTCTGCGCGGTCGGTGCGACTTGGTCTTGCACGGCACCGGGCACACGACTCAAGTGGCAACACCGTTTCCTGATGATGCCCGACCATTGTCGGTGTTCAGCGCTGGCCACTCGACCGACATCGGACAGGTTCGGGTCTTCGGGCACGAGAGGGGACGCGTTCTGGGACGGCCCGCCTGGCTCAAGATCGGGGCCGTCCCGCCCGGAGCCGAGGAGGCACCGCCGCGATCACGGTGGATGCCCGACTTCCGCGCGACTGGAGCGTGACGCCCCTTCAGGGAGTGAGCGCGAAGCAGTAGAAACCGCCGTAGCCCCCACCGGAGCCGACGGTCGGATTCGTCAGTTGCGGGGGCCCCATCTCGACCAAGCTGGCACCGGCCGCGCAGCCCGCCTCGTCCAGGGCCGACATCCAATGGCCGAGGCTAAACGCGCCGCCTCCAATCATGCCGCCTCCCATACCGCCTGCGATGCCGCCCCCGAAGACGCCACCTCCTGGCCTGTCGGTGCGCGGCCACGAGTGGCCAACGCGCGGCCTTCCGGCGGCCCCTTCGGCCGTGGTCCAGCCCGAACAGGTCGGGTTGGTGCCGCCCGTGTAGAGCTGGCCGTTCGCATCGGAGCCCGTCAACGTGTCGTGGTTGTCCGGGCAGGCATTGTTGCTACAGCCGGGGGCACCGTCCTGGTGATTCGGAATGCCGGTTTCGTTGGGAAAATCATTGATGATTGTCGGATCCGCGTCCGTGGGCCGCATTCCCACGAGGTTGGCCTTCTTGGCCGAGAAAAGGCGACCCATCCGGTCGTACCAAGGGCCTTCCCCGATGCGATCGATGGCGTGCACGGCGCCCCCGCCGGGGCCTCCCGTAGGCGCGCTCAGGAACGCGCGCCACACCTTCGCCCCGGCCCCGGGCAGCGCGGATTCGGCGATCGTGGTGCAGATCTTGTCGGCGCCGCGAATGCCCGCGCCGTCGCCGGTTTCACCGAAGCGCAGATCGCCGCCGAAGCCCTGCTCATTGCCGGCGAGCTTTTGTAGCGCGCCCACGCTGGTGAGGAAGAAGCTGAACTTCCCGACGGACGGAGCTTGCGATCCTCCCGAAGCGCTCGCACCACCGGTGGCACCACCCCCCGTGGCCGTGGCCCCGCCCGTCGTCGGGCTTCCCCCCGCGCCACTGCCCCCGGCGGCGATGGAGCCGCCGGTTGCTGGGGTGTCACCGCCGGATCCGATGGTTGGGGTTCCTCCCGTGCCGAGGCCCCCGGAAGCGCCACCCGTCGTCGCCTTTCCACCAGAACCGGAACTCGAAGCCCCACCCGACCCGGCCGCCGGCGCCCCCTCTGAGCCTGACGATCCACAGGCCGATGCCGCGAGCGTGGCCAGGGCGGCACAACACACGATCATCTGTCGAGTGGATGATGACATGCGCCGCTCCGTTGCTGGGGTTGTGCTCAGTTGCATTTCAGGTCCGCCCCGCAGGTCTTGCCTGCCGGGCAGGGGAGCGATTGATCGTCGCAGGAAACCACGCCCTCGACGTTGACGAACCGTTCGACAGACGAGGCCACCGCGAAATCCACGCAGCCATCGGTCATGGATATGGAATCAAGGGAACGCCGAGTCAGCGACATCGACGGAAAGCCCGCGGTGCCTCGGTCGATGAGCGCGGTCATCAGGGACGCGGGAATCGATACCGAACCGGTGTCGGCAAGATCGCATTCGATCTGGGCCGAGATGCCGCCATGGTGAGCGATATCGAGAATCAGCAGAATTCGGCCGGCGCCAGCCGGGGCAGGCGCCGTCCAGGTAACGTGAAACGGCTTGTCTGGTTCGATCTCGGGGAAGGTCGTCGGAACATCAAGGGGAACGATTCCCCGCACCGAAAGCGATAGCGCGGGAACGGCGGCGCCGCTCAGCCGCAAGTCCACGCCGCCGCCGAGATCGTAGGGTGGGTAGGCGGTGGTCGTGGGCAGGGCCACATAGTATTGACTGGAGGTGAAGGTCATCGAGACCGGAATCGCGAGCCCCGTGATGGTGGCAGTACCGGCATCCTGCGACGCGGGCGGGTCGGCGCATTGGTTCGTGCCGACACATTGCTTCGGGAATGCGCAGGTCGGATTGAGGCAGCTGAGGGTCTGTCCCACGAGCAGGCGGCAGTCCCCGCTCCTGGTCACCTCCTGCAGGATCTCGTTCGACTTGACCTTGTTCAGAACCCGACCGGCTATCTGCGTCTGCGCCGGGGCAGTCAGCTTGGCCGCGATCAAATTAACCGCGATTCCCCCGACGCGCTCCGTCGCCGGGCAGGGCTTGTAGACCAGCGCCCCTGCTATCGGGCCCCCGGCCCCACTGCCTCCCGTCGCATTGCCCCCGCCCGCGGGGCTCCCCCCCGAACATCCCGACGCCAGAAATACACCCAACAGGGTGATATCCGTGGCCAACTTTCCAGAACGATGGGCGCTGCTCCGATCGGTCATGGATCCCTCCTCGGCTCCGGTGCAGTGACGGGGAACGCACAATTGGGGTCGCAATCGTGACCAGTTTGTCATGAATTGTCTGCGAACCTGTTGTTTGACGGAGCGCCCCGGCTGGGGGCCAGGTCTGCGGCACATTGACCTTCCGGTCACCCTTCGAATGGGGTAGGGATGACCAGTCAAACAGTGACGAAGGGCGCCGCCCGTCGACTACACACATCTCACGAGCAGGTGACCGACGATGCCAATGAAAGATCAGGCTCTGTCCTTGGTGCATGCTGGCCTCGCCACGGTGGCTTGCGCCGCGATGCTGACGGCATCGTGTGGGGGCGGGAGCGGCGCCGTCGTCGAAAAGTGCATGGTGGCGCAGGGCGACGCCGCTCCGGATTTTCTGCGTCAGATAGGCTGCAAGGCAGACTTCCTTGCCCTGGCTTCGGTGCCGCTGACCACTACCATCCCCGGCGCGCGGTCGGTCAAGGTCGTGTTCGATCTGTTCGACGGCAAGCTGATGGAACAGCTGTACTTCCAGAACAGCGTGAAGTTCCAGATCCACTATCAGTTCGCGACAAAGGATCTGTCGGCGCCGGACCACATTCTGGTTCCGTCGCTGAGTCAATTCAATCAGACCGAATACTACGCTCCGGAGGATCAGCGACGCTTCATCCTGGGCGCCGTGACGTACTACGAAGGCCCCGGCATCTGGGCGCTGGAGATTGCCCCCTACGACACGGCCACCCCCCAGATGATCGAAAAGCTATTCAACAAGGTGAAGGGCGCCGTCTTCTTCAAGGACAACCTGTTCTTCCACCCCACCTCCGAATCCGTGGAGGCCAGGGCCAAGGACCTTCCAGCCTCAATCAGGGTGAAGACCACCGACGATATTTTCGCCCAGACCGCCTACCAACCGCTGAACCTGGGCACGACGATCGGCAAGCTTCGATTCGTCAACGCCGACGCCCTGGACTCCGCGTACGTGGGGTTCCGAGATGTCGTGGTGCTGGATCGCGTGCCCAACGATATTTCCGTGGTGGCGGGAATGATCACGGAAGAATTCCAAACGCCCCTGTCGCACGTCAACGTGCTCGCGCAAAACCGCGGCACGCCCAACATGGGCCTGCGCAAGGCGACCACGAACCCNNGCGGACGCCGACGCCTTCTGGGAGCTGCACAAGCCCGCGCCCATCCAGGTTCCCGAACTGGACTTGACCGAGACCAGACTGAAGGACATCGCGGATCTGGTGGATGAAACGCCGGGAACCGGAACCTTGAAGGAGCAGATTCAAAAGGCCATCACGGCCTACGGCACCAAGGCCTCGAACTATTCAATCCTGGCGAAGACCAAGGACGTGCCCGTGCGCCCGGCCTTCGGCATTCCGGTCTACTACTACGTTCAGTTCATGCAGCAGAACGGCTTCTTCGCCCAGGTGGACGCGCTCATCGCGGATCCCACTTTCGCCAATGATCCGGCAGTCCGTGACACGAAGCTGGCGGAGCTGCGCGCGGCCATCGAGGCCGCTCCCATCGACGTCGCCTTTCAGGATCTGCTGCGGGCGAAGTTGGCGGCGGATTTTCCCAACCTCACCATGCGTTTTCGGACCAGCACCAATGCGGAGGATCTGGATGGGTTCCCGTGCGCGGGTTGTTACGATTCACACACCGGCGATCCCGCGGATTGGGATGCCAGCCTGCTGCGCGCGATCAAGCGAGCCTGGGCGGGCGTCTGGTATTTTCGCACCTTCGAGGAGCGCTCGTACCACAGCATCGATCACAAGAAGGTCGCGATGGCCTTGCTCGTCCATCACAATTTCCCCGACGAGGAAGCCAACGGCGTGGCGGTCACGGCCAATCCCTATGATGACGCGGGCCTGGAACCGGGGTTCTACGTCAACGTCCAGACGGGGGGGACGGCCGAGGTGGTTGCGCCCCCGCCGGGCGTGACCAGCGACCAGTTCCTCTACTATTTCTATTACAGCGACCGACCGACGACCTACCTCGGCCACTCCAATCTGATCCCGAAGGGACAGACCGTCTTGACGCCGGTGCAGATACTCGAGCTCGGAACGGCGCTAGACGCGATTCATCAGCGCTTCTCGGCGGCGTATGGACCCAAGAGCGGCTCCACCGGCTTTTACGCCATGGACGTGGAGTTCAAGTTCGACGACGAGGACGCGCCGGGGCAGCCCGCGAAATTACGCGTGAAGCAGGCGAGGCCCTATCACGGCCGCGGGGAATGACGGAGCGGTTCATTCACGCGAGCACCGGGAGGCCTCCCGTCCGTGTTCTAGGGAACGAGCGCAAAACAGTAGATGCCGCCGTAGCCGCCGCCCGAGCCAACGAAGGGCATGCTGGGATCCGATCCGCCGTTCTCCTCGACCGCGACGCCCGCTCCGCAGCCTCCTTCATCCTGCCCCGAAATCCAGTTCGACCGGCTCATCGCGGACCAGGAAAAACCGATCCGCGGTCGTCCAGTCGTTGTGTTGTTCATCAAGCTGCTCGTCCAGTCCAGGCAGGTCGATTTCGCGTTCACCGTGTACAGCTTTCCATCAGGGCCCGAGCCCGTGAGAGTGTGATGGTTGTCCGCCACGGGCTGGGTCGGATCCGGGCGGTGGTTGGGAACGCCCGCCTCGTTCGGTAGATCCTCCTTGATGGCGGGATCCGCGGCGCTGGGACGATTTTGCAGCAGGTCGGTCAGCGTCATGGCCACCACGCGTCCGGTTCGGTCGTACCACGGGCCCTTGCCGATTCGATCGGCGGCATTGACGGGGGTGCCCGCTGGGCCCTTCGTCACGCTCAGGAAAGCGCGCCATTGCTTGGCGCTCGAGCCCGGCATGGACGATTCCGCGATGTCGCTGCAGATCTTGTCGGCGCCCGACAGACCATCCGCCTGCCCATAGCGCAGATCACCACCAAAGCCATCCTGGCTCTTGGATAGCGTCCGCATGGCCACGAGGCTGGTGACGAAGAAGCTGAACTTGGGCAGGTTGGTGACCGGCGCGCCCGCGGCGCCTCCAGAGCCAACTGCTCCTCCCGGGCTTCCTCGTCCNNCCGCCGCTGCCGCCCGCGCCGCCGCTGCCCCCCGTTCCAGGGCCGGAGCCTCCCGAAGAAGAAGAGCCGCCACCGACTCCCGCGCCACCGGAACCAGCGCTCACGCCGCCGGTTCCCCCGCCCGTGCCAATGGGCGCGCCGCCGGTGCCAAGAGTCGCGGCGCCGCCGGTACCGCCCAAGGTGATTCCTCCGGTTCCCGAACCAGGGCCCGGCGCCCCTCCCGAAGCGTGCGTGGCACCGCCTGTTCCCGCGCCTCCGCCCGTCGCGGATGAACAACCCCCGATCCACCCAGAGCCCATCAGACAAGACAACAGCATTGACCTGGAAACGACTGCGTGGATTTTCAACTGCGCTCCTTTGGCGGGTTGGGCCGTCGCAAACTCTATCCAACAATTTCGTTACGGAGCGATCGCAGGACTATCGGAAGCTGCGTGTGTCGGCAAGCTACCGACACGTAACCCTGATCGCCGCGATTTTTCGGGACTATTGACGAAGATTGGTCGCGGAACTGACGAGCTAAGTAGCATTAACGCGCCCGGGTGGTCCAAATATTCGTCTGATCTGTTTCCCAGATTGACACCTGGTTGTTGCTGGCTAGGCTGAAAATCGTGAGCTCTTGGCAAGGTGCCTCCCGTGCCGCGAATCGCGACCCTGTCACGCTCGTGGCCAGCGCGGCTGTCGATGGCACCACCGCTCAACGGTACGAGGTCAAGTTCTGGGCCACGGAGGAACAGGCCGGCCAACTGTTGCGGCTCTCGGAGCACCATCTCGAGGTCGATCCGTTCTGTCGGACGGGACCGCAACGAAACGTTTCGCTGTACCTGGATTCGCCGATGCGAACATTCTTCGAACATCACGTCACCGGGCTTCCCGAGCGGTTCAAGTTGCGGGTGCGCACCTATGACGATCCCCGAGGGCCTGCTTTCCTCGAAGTGAAACACCGATGCAAGTCGGTGACCTCAAAGCGGCGAACGTCGGTCCCACGGGCCGTGGCGCGTGATCTCGTCGCGGGGCGCCTCGATGCAGCGGCCGCCTTGCCGCCCACGGCTGACCTCATGGAATTCTTGTACTTGTACCAGCGGCACATGGCCGAGCCCGTGTTGCTGGTGTCCGCGCGACGGCTGGGTCTGCGCAGCATCGACGACGGAGACAGATTTCGGATGACGCTCGATCGCGATATCCAGTACCAACGGCATTGTGGAAGCGATCTGACCGGCCGGCCCCATGGTTGGACTCCCGTCGATATTGCGGCTCGCGCCGGCAACCCCGCCCTGCTGGTCCTCATCGAGGCAAAGTTCGTTGATGCCGCGCCCGCGTGGCTGGCGCCAGCGATCGAACGACTGCACCTGCGACCGACCTCATTTTCGAAGTACGTCGCGGCGATGTACCAGGACATGGCGGAGAACGACGGTGGTGTTCAGACCATCGGAGGCCGGGCCGATGACGAGGAGGGAGAGTAACGTGTGGGCGGTGTGCAGGCGGCGGGCGTAAACATCCTGGATGCTTCACTGGTTTCCGCGGCCCGGAGTCAAGATGAGGACCAACATGATGAACACATTGCGCATGAGTTTTTTGGCGGGGGTATTTTTGCTGGGCGCTTGCGGGGGCGGTAGTAGTACCCACGGTGCCGTCGGCACGGGGCCCTGGTTGCCGCTGAAGGTGGGAAATCGCTGGACGTATCAGATCACCGATATCGATGGCACGGTGTCGGTCAAGGTGCAGGGCGTGGTCAGCGAAGAGCTGGTCGGCGGCGACGGCGACGCCAAGAACACCAAGGCCTTCAAGCTGCTGACGGGCAACAAGTTCGCCGATCCGAACGGCGACATCAGCTACCAGACCCTTGTCGATTCTCGCGTCGTCCGTTTTCGCGAGCTGTCAATCGACGGTAAGACCGGTGCCCGAAAGAAAGAGGAGTACTACGCCGAGCCGTGGAAATTGCGCGTGGACGTGTCGGCGGCGCACACGACCATGGGTGCGAGCTGGGTGGAGAGCTATCAATCGTAC
>PMNO01000519.1:10033-10232 GCA_003161835.1 Myxococcales bacterium
GCGCGGCGTGGGCAAGGTCAAGGAGACGGGCCTCGGGGAGCAGACCGAGGAGTTGACGACATACGAGGTCTCGCCGTCGCCATGAGCACGGCGGTCGGTCGGTCGGTTTCGGGGATGGTTCGATTTGCGAGGCTGTCGTTCCTGCTTGGCTGCATGTCGTTCGGCGATGCGTGTTCCAAGGAGGCCTCGGCTGAGGACC
>PMNO01000097.1:0-160 GCA_003161835.1 Myxococcales bacterium
TGAATCGCGGTCACCTGGATCGGGCCGGGGACCTGGCGGAAAAGGCCGTTGCCGCTGATCCGAACGTGGCCGATGCCTACGTCATCATTGGTGGCGTTCGCCAGGATAGCGGGCAAAACGCCGCAGCCAAGGCTGCCTATCTTCGGTATTTGCGCCTGGC
>PMNO01000097.1:253-6838 GCA_003161835.1 Myxococcales bacterium
CCCGGGCTGGTGGGGGCGTTGTTGGTGGGTGTCGAGACGGCCAAGGCTCTGGGCTACGCCCTCGACCGTCCCGTGATTGGCGTGAATCACTTGGCGGGTCATCTGGCGGCGGTATTTTTGGAGGATCCGGCGTTGCCCGTGCCGCCGCCTTACCCCCATCTGGCCCTTCTGGTTTCGGGCGGCCANNGCCGGCGAGGCCTTCGACAAGGTGGGCAAGATGCTCGGGCTCGGCTATCCGGGCGGCGTGCAAATCGATCGACTGTCCGACGCGGGGAATCGTGAGGCGTACGCCCTGCCGCGTGCGCTGTCCGGACGTGACGACATCGATTTCAGTTTCTCCGGGCTCAAGACAGCGGTGTCGACCTTGCTCGCGGGGCGACCGACCACCGACCCGCCGGTAGGCCAGGAGTTGGCGGATCTCGCGGCGAGCGTACAGGCTGCGATCGTCGACGTTCTGGTACGAAAGTCGAGGCGCGCCTTGGCGCGGGAGGGGCTGCAGCATCTGGTGGTGTGCGGCGGAGTGGCTGCGAATCGGGGTCTGCGCAAAGCCATGGCCGTCGCCGCGGTGGACGACGGCTTTCATTTGTACATTCCGCCCGCGAGACGATGCACGGACAATGCCGCCATGATCGCCGCCGCGGGGACCCAGCTATTGGCCCGCGGCGAACGATCGCCGGTGGACCTGGCTGTCGATCCGGGACTCCCGCTCTGAGCCTGGACGCGGCGGCGATGTCTTCTGCCTCGGAACGCAGCCGCGCGCCCGACAACCCGCGCGCCGTATTGGCCCGCCATGGTCTCGCGGCGAAGAAGTCGTGGGGGCAGAATTTTCTGGTCGATCGTACCGTGCACGAGCGGATCTCACGGGCGGCCGCCGCGGGCGCGGAGGATGTCGTGGTCGAGATTGGCGCGGGCCTCGGCACTTTGACCGCGGCATTGCTGGCCGCGCCCGTGCCCCCCGCCCGGATCGTCGCTGTCGAGAGGGACCCGGACATGCTCGGCGTCTTGCGCGCCGAACTGGGTGCGGACAGCCGGGTCGAGGTTCGTGCCGAGGACGCGGTGCACTTCGACTTCGCGGCGCTGGCGCGGGCGAGCGGCCGCGCGGTGATCGTGGTCGGAAACCTCCCCTATCAGATCACGACGGCGCTGCTGTTCGCGATTGTCGACGCGGGTGATGCCGTGAGCCGCGCCATCGTGATGGTGCAGCGAGAATTCGCGGAGCGCGTCGTTGCGATCCCGGGCAGTAAAATCTATGGACGCTTGTCGGTGATGGTGCAGCAGCAAGCCATGGCCCGACTGTTGTTCAACGTGTCACCGGGTGCATTCTTCCCGCGCCCGCGGGTCATGTCCGCGGTCATGTCCATTGCGCGACGCCCGAGGTGGCTGGCTCCTGTGTGCGACGAGGTCTTGTTCTCGCGGGTGGTCAAAGAATCGTTTTCCACGCGGCGCAAGATGTTGCGTCGGTCTTTGGGCGACGGATTTGGTGACGCGGTCGCCGCTGCGGCCTTTGCTACGAGCAGGGTGGAGGGAACGCGGCGGCCCGAAGAACTGACGGTCGGCGAATTTGCTCGTCTCGCGGATGCCCTGGCGGTGGCGGCAGCGGCAGCCCAAGACGAAACTCAATTGGCCGAACCCGATTTGAAATGATCGCCTGGCGCCCGATGGCCATCGGATCGCGCATCGCGGTCTGGTCCGTCAGTCCGTCAGTCCGTCAATCCTTTTTCGCCCAAGGCCAGCTCGTTCGAGCCTCGGGCGGAAGGGTTCCGAAATGCGCCTGGTAGGCATCGGTGAAGGCCCGCGTGCGCGCGTTGACATAACCTCCCCCTCGGATGGGGCCGAACTGAGGCTCGTAGCGCGCCACGATCTGCGCAAAGAGCTCGTCGCGGCGAACCTTCGCCAGAATGCTCGCGGCGGCCACCGCGACGTGTTTGCTCTCCGCGCGATCGGTCGCCTCCAGATGGGGAAAAGAGCCGCGCAAGGCGCCGAACATCCGCTTGCCGTCGGCGACGATGCGTTTGCAAGGGGGGGCTGCGCGCACCAGGGCCTCGGCGCGCTCGCGTTCGAGCACATTGAGCGCGCCTCGATGGACGTAGGCGTCGATCGTTTCGACCTCGCACACTTCGAGACAAAAGAACGCCGCGTGGGCCTGGATCAACTTCGCCAATTCGGACCGGATGGCGTGGGCGTCGGCTCCCGAGCCGAAGCGCTTGGAATCGGCGACCCCGGCGCGCGACAGCCGGCGCGACGCGGACGGTTCCAGTGCCACCGCCGCCACCACCATCGCGCCGAGCGCGGGACCGCGTCCGGCTTCGTCGATCCCCAGAACCAGACGCGTCAAGCGGATGGCTCGCAGGCGGCGTCACCTACCAACGCCGCGATCGCATCCGCCAACCGAGCCAGGGGTTCGAGCACGTGTTCGCGCCGCATCAGAGCGGCAATCTCCGCCCTTTGCTGTCGTTCGTCAAGATCCGAGTAGGCGCGCGCCGCGAAGGTATCGATCAAGCGCTCGACCGGGCCGAACAACGACTCTTCGGGGTCGGGAGACCAGCGCCCCAGAGCGCCGCGAATGGCCGTCAAGTCCAGCCGAATGCGCGGCAGGTCCACCCGGAAGAACACGGCTGCGGCCCCTTCGACGATGCCGCGGACGTAGGCGCGAAAACGTTCGACGGCATCGTCAATTCCCACACCCAAATCCGAAAGGAGACCCATGACCGCGGGCTCTGCGTCGGGCACCGCCGCTTTCAGCGTGGCGCGCGTCCGCTCCGTCGCGGCCAGCGCGCCGTCGTCCAGCAGATCGCGCAGAAATATCTCGTCCTCCGGATCGGCGCGGTGCTCGCCGAACAACCAGGCGCGCGGGCGGATGAATTCCCGAACCTCCGGCGCCACCGCGCGAAAGGCCGCCTCCAGGCGCACGCGCAGCGCGAGGCGTTCGGCCGCCAGCGCGGATCGCAGTTCTTGCTCACCGCCGCCGATCGCGGAGCGGATCCGGGCAAACGAACCATCCTCGACTGGCGCGGCGTCGATTGCGGCACGCGCCTGGCTGACGAATCGCGCGAGTGTGGTGAGGGCGGTTCCGCGTTTGAGCTCCCGGGCGCGGCCGAAAAAATCCGACTCCAATGCCGCTTCCACGGCGGTAAGGCCCGACCCATCCAGGGCTGCGGTGTCACCGCGTCGCCGCGCCTCCAAAGCGGCCCGCGCCGACAATGGAAGCACTCGCTCCACCAGCCCGCCCAGCTCAGCCCTGACGTGGCGCAGAATTTCCGCGATCTCGGACGGTGTGGCGCGGTCGACCTTGTTGACGACGCCGAGGACGTGCTTTCCCGCGCCGTCTGCCACGACCAGCGCGGCGTGTTCGGTTGCCTTGGCGGCTTGTCCGGCGGCGAAGACCCAAACGATGGCGTCGGCCTCGATCAGGAAATCGCGGGCAACCTGCTCGTGGGCGGCGCGCAGGGAATTGAGCCCCGGCGTGTCGACGATCTCAACACGCCGCAAGGCCTCGACGGGCGCAAAGAGCTCTACCTGTCGGATCAACGCCGCATCCGCGTCCGTCAGCCTGGCCAGAAAGTCGGTCACGGCGCTGGCGGCGAGCTCCCGCGCCCTGCCGTCGTGATAGATCACGCGCCCACCACTCGCGCCGTGGCGCAGGACATTGACGGTCGCGGTCGTCGGCGTAATCCCCACCGGTGCGATCGCCGCGCCTGCAAGGGCATTGACGAACGACGATTTGCCGGCGTTGAACTCACCCATGACCGCGACCAGCAGCGGCCGGTCGAACGCCTCCACGGCGCGCGCCATGGGGACCGCGAGAGGCAACAACGCCGCGTGCCGCGCCGCGAACGCCTCCGCCCAGGACAACAGCGCGTAGATGTTGCCCACCGGTACCGGCGGAGGTGCCAGGGCCCGAACGACGAACCGCCGCGGCTGGCCGGGCGGGGCGACGCGCGCGAGCGCCGCCACGCCGAGGTCGTTCAGAGTTCCATCCAGCAGCGCGCGCGCTTCGGCGAATTTCGGGTCGAGCGGCGTGCCGTGGCGCACGGCCTCCTCGACCGCCGCGCGATCTTCGCTGCCGAAGGCCAACGTCAGCCACACCGCGAACGGCGGTGGCGGTCCAACGGCGGCCTCGCGGCGCGCGTCCTCGAGGGCCGCGCGAAAGTCCCCGGCCGCCGCATGCCCTTCGCGCAGGACGCCCCAAGCGACCGGGTCGGTGGGCGACCTTTGAGCGAGGTCGAGCGCCTCGCTCACGGCTTCGGTCACCCGTTGTTGCGCTATCAGATGGCGGATCAACGCGGCGTGCACGGCCACATCGTGGGGCGCACGTTCCCTCGCCTCTCGCAACAACCGCTCCGCGCCGTTCGGATCCCCCTTGGTGGCACCGGCCGCCTCGACCAACAGACTCGCCAGACCGCTCGCCGGAATGCGCGCCGCGCTGGCCAGCCATTCCGATCCCTCGGACGCACCGGCGGCTAGCAACGCGCGCCCGAGCGCGGTCAATGTCTCGACGTCCGTCGGGAGCGCGGCGACGGCTTTTCGGAGTTCGCGGATCGCCTTTCCCGTTTGCCCGGCCTGGGCGTACAAGCGCCCGAGAGCGGCTTGCGCGCGCGGCCTGATCGCGGGCGCAAGTGGGAGCGTCAACGCGCGTCGCAACGCATCGCGAGCGGGTTCGAACCGATCGAGTCGCGCCAGGGTTTCGCCGAGGCCCATCCAGGCGTCGGCATTGCCGGCATCACGATCCACGGCGTCACCGAAAGCGACAACGGCCTCCTCGAGACGACCGCGTTCGACCAGGGCACGCGCCTGGCCGACATCCCAACCGGCAGGCGTCTGGGTATCTCCCTCCCCACCGACCAATTCGTCGAGCCTGCCCGCGATGCGATCGAGAATGCCCATGGGTGACGTCGGTTCAGGTCTCCCAAATGGTCTGGCGGACATCGGCGAGCTGCTCATCGATCCGACGCAAATCGCGCAAGGTCGCGTCCAATCCCATGGCGTCGTCGGACGTCGCGGTGCTCCCCGCCCGAGACTTCTTCTCGGACAGGGCGCGGTCGAGCACCTCGGCTATGCCCCGCGCGAGCGCGTCACCCGCCTGGGCCACGAATTCCCGCAAGCGGGCTGCGAAATCGTCGATGCTGTCATCGAGCTTCGACCCCAGAAGGGCCGCCACCCGGTCGACCGCGGCAGGAGCGCGCTCCCGCGCCTCCTGTTTGATCTCTCGTGCCACGCGTCCGCGAAACACCAGCGCGAGCAAGGGAGTCGCCACCGCCAGCACGCCTCCCACAAGCGTGTTCACGAACAGGAATACCGTCGTTCCGAGAGCGCCCAGGGCAAATACGGAGGCGTCGTATCTGAACGTGTCGATGGCCAGATCAATCTTGGTCTGCGTCGGNNTGGCCATCGACCTTGTCGATTTCGGGGACCAGTGCCGTACGAAACTCCGCCGCGAAATCGGCCAGATCCTGCCGGACCCGGGCCTTGAGCGCCGTGGTCTCCGCCTGGATGATTTGGGCCGCGGCGTCCAATCCCTTTTGTCCCGCGGTCAGGCGGCCGCGCGCCCGCGCGATACGTTCTTCGAGCTCGGGCAAAGGCAACTCCAGGGAACGGCGCCGCATCGCCAGGCTCTGCCGCACGAAGGTCGACAGGCGGGTCGCGTCGGCGAGCGCGTGATCCAAGAGCAAGCGTCGTCGATCGGTTCCGACGGTGACGCCGATGTGGGCCAGCAGCGGACCGAAGCCGGACCCGTCGCGGAGCCCTGCCAATTCGCGGCGCGCCGACACCGGAAAAATGGCCGGCTCGGGAACGATGCGCGCCAGATGGAGCCGGGCGAACCGGACCGCCTCCGCCAACTCCTCCTCATCCAACAAGTCCGCTTTCGCGATGACGAAAATCAGACGCTCCCGCGATGACCGCAGGATGCGTTCCTCCAAAAACTGGCGCTCGGATGCGGTGAGGATCTGCGTGGCGTCCAGGAGGAAGATCGCCGCGTCGGCGCGCGGGACATATCCGTAGGTGATTTCGGCGCGCTGCTCGTTGATGTCGTTGACACCGGGCGTGTCAACGATGGTCAGGCTATCCGCCAAAATGGGCGCCGGGACGCGCAGGTCGAGGTAGTGGACCGCATCGGGGCTCGCCCCGGTGGTGGCCGGGCGCGCGGCCTCGTTCGCGGTCAAGCCATCCACCGTGGCCCAATCCGCAATCCGCGCCGGATCGAGCGATCGCCGCTCACCGGAATCGAGCACCAGGTCGGCCAGGGCCTTCGGTCCGTGGCTGATGTGGGTCAGGACGGCGGTCGTCGGGGTGATGCCCACCGGCAACAACGGCGTGCCCAGCAGCGCGTTGATGAAGGTCGATTTGCCGGCATTGGGCAGGCCGACCAGGCCGGCGTCCGCAAGTNNGCCAGTTTCTCAAACGTCACGTGGATGGCCGCCTTGCGGTCATTCAAGCTGCGCCCAGCACTGGACGCGGCCGTTGTGTGTTGGTCCGCGTCCGGAGCGTGTGGGTCGCTCATCGCAAGACCGCAAGCAAATCGGACACCCGCGCGTCGCATTCCTCCTTGGAAATGCCACCGACGGGGGCGGGGTCGGTGCTGTTCTT
>PMNO01000610.1 GCA_003161835.1 Myxococcales bacterium
CGCATCGACCGATCGCCGGCTTCCAGAACCCGCACCACCGCGCTGCCCTGGCGTCCGTCGCTGCGCGGCCGGGCGCCCGTCGCGATACAGGCCACGAAATGCTCACATTCCACCAGCAACGGCTCGACGTTGGGCAGGACCGGCGACAGAACGTTCCCGACGCGCACGACCACCCCCTCGGCATAGGTCGCGTGCCCGGAAGGCGGAACCGCGGCCCGATCGTAGATCTTCAGCTTCTCGTCGGGGAGCGTGTCGTCGAAGGTCAACATCTTGCGCGACCCGACCACGGTCAGGCTGCGGCGCTTGTGGGGGTCGAGCCACGACACGTGCAGATGCGCCACCCGACCGTCGGGGAAGCGCAAGGTCCCGAACGCGACGTCCTGTATGTCGCGCTCCCGTTGCAAATAGGCCGCGCCGGTGGCGCTGACCGAGATGGGCCTTTCCCCGAACAAATGGAGCGCCACCGCGATGTCATGCGGGGCAAGCGACCACCAGGCGTTCTCGGTTTGCCGGACGATTCCCAGGTTCACCCGCTGGGCGTACAGATATAAAACGTCGCCCAGATCGCCGGCGTCGACCAGCGCCTTCACCCGTTCGACAGCGGGGTGATAGAGCAAGAGGTGGCCGACCATCAGGGTCAGCCCCCGCCCCTCGGCCAGGGTGCACAGCTCCTCGGCGTCGGCCGCCCGGAGCGCGAGCGGCTTTTCCACGAAGACGTGCCGACCGCTTTGCAGCGCCCGCTTGGCCAACCCATGATGGTTGGGCGCATCGACGGCAATCGCAATCGCGCGCACCGCGGGGTCGGCCAGCACCCGATCGAAATCCTGCGTCATCGGGACACCCGGAAAGCGGCCTCCGATTTCCGTCAACAGCCCGAGGTTCAGGTCGCAAACCCAGCACAGCGCCGCCCCGCGCGCCAGGTAGAAAGCGCGCACGACGTTCCGGCCCCACCCCGCTGCGCCCACCACCGCCACGCCGATCTCGCTCATTGCGGCGGCATGTTACCGCGTATTGCAAGCCGAGCGGAGGGACCGTGGTCTTGAGAAAACGCCCCGACGCGGCGATGCTCCAGCCCGTGACAACGGGGCGCGAACATGAGGCTCGACGGCCGGCCAGGCGACGAACACACGTCGGGGCATACACTGGCTCTCTCTTGAGCTCTGTCTTGGTTCTCCCCGTCGGATTCTTCTTCGTGGGGTGCATCCTGGTCACGCTGGGCTGTGCACCCGCGGTGCTCCCACCGGGGGCGCGTATTTCGCGCGCGCTCGTGCTGTCGCACGACGACAACCGAGCCTCCGCCAGCCTGAAGTTTCCCAACCTGACCTACGAAAGCATCGTGCGCTTCGAGCTGCCTGACGGCAAACACCGGGCGTTGCGACTCGGCCTCATGGCCGCCTCCGCGGGAAGCGTCGCAATCGCATTTTACGAGAACAGCGTGCTCGAAACTCCCGGCGAGGAGATGCGCGTCATCAACCGCGATCTCGCGCCAGACGACGTTTCCAACGGCAAGGATGGTCGCTGGGCCTTGGAAGACTTGCGCGACCTGCCCCCGCTCCAGGGAGTCCTGTGGGTGGGCATTCGCAAGGTCGGCGGCGATCCGTCGCTCTGGACCAGCGCCGTCGTGTCGGGCCAGGTGTACCTGCGCGATCGCAATCCGGGCAGCGCCCTGGGTTTGCTGCCGGTCAAACGGACCCCGATGGTTCGTCTCGAAGTCCTGCCCTAGAATCGATCGGCAGATGCCACTCGTCGCCCGTGTCGACGGCCCTTGCGATGGCGTCCGCCAGCCAGTCCTTCGCCGCGACGATGGCCTGTTCCAGGGAGAGATGCCGGCCCAAACCCACCGCGATCGCCGTCGCCAAGGCGCAGCCCGTGCCGCGCACGGATGGCCCAGGGACGCGGCGCCCGGGAAACGGCCGAACCCCTGCGCCCGACACCAGGATATCGACGCAGTCCGGGCCGACGAGGTGGCCCCCCTTGACCAAGACGGCGCCCAAGCCCCGCCGATGGAGTTCCGCCCCGGCGCCAGCGGCATCGGCGGCGTTCTTCACGGGGAGGCCCGCCAGCGCAGCTGCCTCCGAGGCATTGGGGGTGGTCAACGTCACACGACGACCCAGGTCGACGAGCGCTGCCACCTCGCCCACGAAGAGGTCCCCGCCGCTCGACGCCGTCAAGACGGGATCAAGGACTATCGGGCCGCCGAAATCGCCCAAGGCTTCCCCGACCGCTGCGGCTGACGGCGCGTCCGGCAGCATGCCTATTTTCACGGCCACGCACACCTCTGTCCGACCAGGGTCACCCCCGTCTCGTTTGATACTTTGCAGAGCTCCGCGCACGGCGGCCCCAAGCGCGCTCGGCCCGCGGGGCTCGATCGAGCGCACGCCGCCCGGTGACTGTTCGGTCCACGCCGTCGGCACCAGACGCACGGCGGCGCCCAAGGTGCGCGCTGTAAGAAAATCGCGCACCACCCCAGCGCCGCCCGTGGGATCGAACCCACCGATTGCCACAATCACCGGACGTGACGTCGCGTCGGTCTTCACAAATGCTCCTATCGCGCTCATTGCAGCAATACCACCTGCTCGCTATCATGATGATGCGGCAGGGTAGAAATTCTGCGGCATGGTTCGTTGTCGAGTCACGGCGTGGCCGACGTCAGTGATTCGTGGGGGGTGGGGGCGGATGCCTTTCACACTTGATCGAACGTGACCCAGCAACTCTCAGAGCCGATTCAGTTCGGTAAGTACACGCTCCACGAACGGATCGGACGTGGAGGCATGGCCGATGTGTTCAAGGGCCACATTCAAGGTCCGGCGGGGTTCGAACGGGTCTTCGTCATCAAGCGCATCTTGCCTCACCTCTCGGACGATCCGGCATTCATCCGCATGTTCGTCGAGGAAGCCAAGATGTCGGCGCGGCTCAACCACGCCAACATCGTTCAGATCTTCGAGCTTGGCGCGGTGGAGGGCGAGTTCTTCATCTCGATGGAGCACGTATCGGGGCATGACCTCTCGGAAACGATGCGCGCCCTCTGGAAATCGTCGGGCGCGCCCCGGCCAGATCTGGTCGCCTACGTCGGCCGTGAAATGTGCCGGGCGCTGGGCTACGCACATGGATTGACCGACGAACACGGCAAACATCTGGGAATGATCCACCGCGACGTCTCACCCTCGAACGTCATGCTGTCGTACGAGGGCGCCGTCAAGTTGCTGGACTTCGGCATCGCGAAGGCTCTGGGAGACGCGCCCGACCCGGCACGAGGCGGAACGCTCAAGGGCAAGTACGCGTACATGGCGCCCGAGCAAACCGCAGGCGACGACGTCGATCATCGGATCGATATTTTCGCGGCGGGAATCGTCCTGCACGAGGTGCTGACCGGGCGCCGGTTGTTCAAGGGCCAAAGCGACATTCAAACTATCGAGCGCGTGCGGCGGTGCGAGGTCCGCCCACCGTCGTACCTGAATCCCGCGTGTCCGCCCGCGTTGGACGAGATTCTCCTCCGCGCGCTCGCCCGCGATCCGGCCGATCGGTTTCAGACGGCGGGCGAGATGGCGGACGCGCTGGACGACATCGTGCACGCCGCCCATTTCACCCCCCAGCACCTGGCAGCCATCTTGCGCGAAACCTTCGGCATGGACGGCGGCAGTGGCCCCGGAGCGGTGATGGAGCGGCGACTGACCTCTTCGAGCATCACCAACTCCACCGTTTCGACGACATCGTCGTCCTCGCGTCGATCTCCGACGGTGCCCCCGATTGCGCTCTCCGGACCGCGCCATCAAACAGCGCGCCTGACCGCCGTGGACGCGGGGGACATGACCGCCGCCACGATAGGTTCCGTCGCATCGCGGCCGCCGTGGAGGCGGGCACCGTTCTGGTTGATCGCCCTCGTTTGCTGCGCCGGCATCGGGCTGGCCGTATCCAGGGGCGTCAAGGTCGATGGGAGGATCGGCATCAGCGACACCAGCGCCACGCGCGCGCGGCCGCCACGTGCTGCTTCCACGACCAAACGGCCCAAACCCATGCCCGTCCTCATCCAAAGCGATCCCGAAGGCGCCGATATCTATGTCGCGGGAAGGTTGGAGTCGCTCGGGACGACGCCCCGCTGGGTCACGCTAGAAATCGATCCGGACGTGCCAGCCCGGGTCATGGTTCGAAAATCGGGTTTTCAGGACAAGGCGTTCGCGGTCGAGACCGAAAAACCGCCGGTCGTCCAAATGATTCCCACTGGCGCGCCGAATTCCCTGCCGGGTTCCGGGGGGCCGAAGTTTGCTGGCGGCAGGGCCGCGGCCTCAGCCAGCGTCTCCGCGACTTCCCCCGCCGGCGCCAAGCTGTTGGCTCAAAGGCCGGTCCCGCAGAAGACGGTACGGTCCCGCCCGGCGGCGAAGTCGGTCGTCAAGCTCCGGGGCGAGGGGCAACCCTCCGCGCAAGACAATCCGGAGGACAAGGCACAAGCGCCCGCGCCAGATGACGTGCCCGGCCCGGACCGGGGCGAGCCAACGGCCGAGTGACCTGACCCTCGCGCGAGGTCTGTCCCCGGTTCGCCCTGACTTGCGCAATCCTTGACAACTCCCCCTCGGTTTTGCTCCCCTGCCAGCATGCTGCGCGGTCAGAGAATCGCGGTCGTCGTCCCCGCTTTCAACGAAGCAGACAAGATCGCCCGGACCATTCGGTCGGTCCCGGGGTTTGTCGATCACGTGATCGTCGTCGATGACGCCAGCGGCGACTCCACGGCGCGAATCGCCGCACGGTCTGGGCGCCGCGGATTGGAGGTTCTGAGTCACGCGACCAATCGCGGCGTCGGCGCCGCCATCGCCACGGGATACCGCCGGGCCGCGGCGTTGGGCGCACAGGCCACTGCCGTGATGGCCGGTGACGCCCAGATGGACCCGGCCGATCTACCCCAGCTTCTGGCTCCCGTGCTCTCGGGCGCCGCCGACTACGCCAAAGGCAACCGATTCGCCTGGTCCGACTGCTGGCGCCAAATGCCCTGGTCTCGGTACCTGGGAAACGTCGTCCTGTCCCTGCTGACGAGGCTGGCATGCGGCTATGGCACATTGTTCGATTCTCAATGTGGTTACACCGTCGCGTCACGCGCCGCGCTCCAGGCCATCGATCCGGACACGATGTTCGCCCGCTACGGATACCCCAATGATCTGCTGGCACGATTGGCGCGCGCGGGCGCACGCGTGGTCGATGTGCCCGTGCGACCGGTTTACGGCCCCGGCTGGCGGTCCGGGATTCGGGTGTGGACTGTGGTGTACCCGATCTCGTTCGTTCTTTTGCGCGCCCTCGTTCTGCGCCTCCTCGTCCGCTACGCGCGATGGGGGACAAAACCGGCGCGTATCGTCGGTGGATTCCCGCGCGTGTCGAGCTCGATTTGAGGATCGGCGTTCTGACGACCTCATTTCCGCGGTACGCGGGGGACTTTGCGGGTGGCTTTGTGGAGGACGGCGTGCGTGCATGCGCCCGCGCGGGCAATTTGGTGGACGTGATAGCCGCGGGCGCCGCCACCCGGCCCCGCGGCCCGGACACGCCACAGAAGGACGCGCGCGACAACCCGACGTTGGAACTGGGCCCTGGCGTCACGGTTCACCGACTTCGATTGCCCGCGGTACCGGAGGCGACCGCTCTATTCTTTGGCTCGGGCGCGCCGGAGACGTTGGAGTCCGGAGGCATCGGCTCCTGGCTTCAGGCGGGATTCTTCTGGGCCGCGCTCTGCGAACGCGTGCGGCAGCGCGCACGCTCCTGGGATCGGATCGTCGCCCACTGGCTGGTGCCCTCCGCGCTCGCAGCGCGTGCGGTAGCGCCGCATTTGCCCTTGACCGCCTACGCCCATTCGGGGGACGTCGCATTGCTCGAGAGAATCCCGGCCGGCGCGGCACTCGGCCGACGGCTGGCGCGCGAGACGGACGATTTGATCTTCGTNNGAGACCGACGATTTGATCTTCGTCAGCGCCGATCTGCGGGAGCGCTTTTCTCGCCTCACGGGAAGCACCGCGGGTCGCGTCGCAAGCCCGAGTCTCGGCCGGCCCCCGCGCCACGAGGGACCGCGGCGCGAGAACGAGCGCTACCGACAGCAGCTCCGCGCTCAGCTCGGTATGCGGCGTCGAACGTTGTTGTCGGTGGGGCGGCTGGTGCCCATCAAGGGTTTCGACATTCTCCTGCGCGCCGTCGCAACGGCGGCGGCCCATCGACGCGCGGGCCGCGATTTCATGACCGTCGCCATCGTGGGTGAGGGACCCGAACGACGTCGACTCGAGCGCATGGCGAGCCGCATGGACATCGACCTTCTGTTGCCCGGCCGCGTGCCCCGCTCCGACGTCGCCCGTTGGATGGCCGCGGCGGACCTCTACGTGCAACCATCGCGACCCCTGTCAACCGGCCGGACGGAAGGACTTCCCGTGGCCACGCTCGAGGCGCTACAGGCCGGGCTTCCCGTCATCGCGTCCCGGACCGGGGGCCTGGCCGAACTTGACGGGTGCGGCGTCCAGATGGTCCTGCCCGAAAATGTGGCTGCCCTTTGCGCCCTGGTTGCCGATTTCGCGTGTGGGGCTAGACCGACCCTCAGCGTGTAGTTTGGGTGGCGGATCCAGGCGCCAGGCGCGAAACCAATTACGCGGAAATGGTGGGGCGGCTCGGTAACCCCTCGAATTCATTGCATGGTGGCCTCAGGCACGGCGCATGCTCTATTTTGGGGACGGCGTGCATCCACCGACGGGTGGCGCGCTGAAACGCAACGAAGGAGAGCTGGATTGTCGCATCATCTCCAAATTGTCGGTCCCGACAGCGTCATTCGGCAAGCCGCCGGGCGCACATCGCCCGAAATTCTCGTTGTGCTGTCGATTCGTGCCGACGAAGAAGTGGTGGGGCACCAGATTCGCACCATCACGTCGCACCTGAAGGCTCTGGGCCGCACCTTCGAGATCGTGGCGGTGAACGATGGCTCCCGGGACAACAGCCTGGCCATGCTGGAGTTGCTCGCCGCCCGAACGCCGGGATTGCGCATTTTACGCGCCAATGCTTCGGGACGCGCTTTCCTGCGGGGCGCATCCGAGGCGCGCGGAAGCGTGGTCGTCCTGTGCGAAGGCTCTCAGCCCCTCTTCCTGGGCGCCCTCGGATGGGCCCTTGGCCGGCTGGAAGCGGGCCGTGAAGCGGTCATATTGCGGGGGCGGTACATCGTCGCCCGCCGGTTGCTGACGCTGCCCATCATTGTTCGCGCTACTGGCCCTGGGCTCCTGTTCGAACGGGTTTTTGAACAGCGAGCCCAGGATCTGGGGATCGACATCATCGGTTCGCGGCCGCCTGACCACGGCGGAATGGCCCGACTGCTCGGTCCCGTGCTGCGCTTCTTGGCGGCGTGACGGCCGCCGGCGGCGCACCGGCGCCGTGGCGGCTGCCACCGGGCACTGCTAGGGTTCACGGATGATCTCGATCCTGATTGCCATCGTCGGCCTCGGACTGCTGGTTGTCCTGCACGAGGGTGGCCACTACCTCGCGGCCAGGCTGTGTGGCATGCGCGTGGAACGTTTCTCAATCGGGTTTGGCCCTACCTTGCTGGGTTTCAAGCGCGGCGAAACNNCCCAACGAGGAATTCGACCACACCGATCCGTACGTCTACCCGAATCGCCCGCGCTGGATGCGGTTCTTCACGATCGTGGCAGGGCCCCTGGCGAACTTCCTGACGGCGATAGTCGTCATGATGTTCGTGTACACGATTCTCGGCGTTCCGTTGCCCTCGAAGAACGAGCGCGTCGTCGATGTTCGGGCCGACTCCGCCGCCGCCGCCGCCGGGCTAAAGACGGCCGACTTGATCGTCGAGGCAAATGGCCAGGCGATAACGGCTGATCACACGATCCGCGATCAGATCAAGGCCGCGGGGGGAGCCCCCCAGGTGTTGAAGGTTTTGCGGCTCGGCCAACTGTTGACGTTGACGGTGACGCCCCGGAAACAACCAACCGGCGAATTCCTGATTGGCGTTCAGATTGAGCACTATGACCTGACCGCTCTGTCTTTTGGCGCCGCCGCCAAGCAAGCGCTCATCTATCCGATCGAGAAATCCAAGATCATCCTGGTGGGCCTGTACGACATGGTGACCGGCAAGGAGAAGGCCGAATTGTCGGGACCCATCGGGATCACGCGGGAGATCGCGCGCGCCGCCAACCGCAGTGTCTGGGACTACTTTGGCATCATCGCCATGCTGTCGGTGTACTTGGGCCTGTTCAACCTGTTGCCGCTGCCGGCCCTGGATGGGGGCCGGGCGCTATTTCTGGGTCTCGAGGCGCTGATTCGCCGACGCATCAACCCACGCATCGAGGCCACCGTGCATACGGTCGGCTTGGTGGTGCTGCTGGGGGTCCTCCTCCTGGTGAGTTTCAAGGATTTCACCCGATTGATTGGAAAGGGATGATTCCCTCTCGTCCGCGGCAGCGACTTCCCATTCCGCCCCGTATGCGATGACCAACGCCAAACGCGGTATGGGCAGGCCCCCGCGTTCCCGCATGCAGCAGGGACTGGTGGGCGACCGCACCTTGGTCGGAACCCGCTATCTGGCTGATCCCACTTTGCGGTCGGAGTACGTGCGCGACATCGCGCCGCGCACCGCGGTCGCGTTGGGCAAGATACTGCGCGAGACTTTTCCCGACCCAGGCGCGCGCGCGCATCCGCTTCGGGTTCTCGACCTGGGCGCGGGGACGGGGGCCGCGGGAGCCGCCGTCCGAGCCCACTTCGGAAACGACACGGACCTATCTTCCGTGGACCAGATTCCCGCCGCCGGGGTGGGGCACGTGGCCGACATCACGAAGATTCGGTCCCTGTCGCAGGTCAAACGCGCGGGCAGACCGTTCGATCTGTTGATCGCCGCGCATGTCCTCAACGAGCTGTACCTTGACGAAACACCGCTCGAACGGCCAGGCAGACTGGCCGCGCTGGTGGCCGACTGGTGTCGATTCTTGCTGACCGACCTCGGTACCTTGATCGTGGTGGAGCCCGCGCTGCGCGAAACATCCCGCGCGCTGCTCGGGGTGCGCGACCACCTGGTGACCTCCGGTCTGCGCATCGTAGCCCCCTGCTTCTTCGCGGGGCCCTGCCCCGCCCTGCTGCGCGAGCGCGACTGGTGCCACGACGCCGGTGAATCCCACGACGTCGCGGGCGAGAAGCTCGCCGCTCGAGGGATTTTGAATCGGGGCCCGGCCGGCGGCAGTCCCGGCGGCAGGATCGCACACCGGGTAGACTTCAGTTACCTTGTGATTCGCGGGTCCGGCGATCCGCCAACGGACCCGACGTTGTTGCGCATTGTCAGCGACCCACTGCCAGAGAAGGGCCGCTTGAAATTGTTTGGTTGCGGACTTTCCGGGCGGCAACCGATTGTCCGCCTCGATCGCCACGCGTCCGCCGCGAATGCCGATTTCGACCAGTTGAAACGCGGAGACGTGGTGCGGATCGAACGCGCCACGTCCGCGACCGACGGCATGCGTGTGGTCCCCGACTCCACCGTCTCGCGACCAACGCGTATGCGTTGAACTGATCGCGTTCGCGTCAACGCGGTCACCCGAAAAAAACGGCGTCGGGAAGCCGAACTTAGGTGCCTGCCGCGTAGTCGTCGTTGTAGCTGATCTGTTCCGGCGTCAACGCGTCGATGCTCAGGCCTTGGGTCTCGAGCTTGATGCGCGCCAATTCTTGATCCAGCGCCTTGGGCAATTCGTAGACGTGAGCCTCCATGGACTTGCCCTCCTTGGCCAGCTTGCACAGCGCCAGGTACTGGTTGGCGAACGACATGTCCATGACCTCCGAGGGGTGGCCCTCGGCGGCAGCCAGATTCACCAGACGTCCCTGCGCCAAGACGTACACCCGTCGCCCATTCTTCAGGAGGTACTCCTCGTTGTTCGCTCTGATTTCGCGCTTGCCCTTGGATCGCCCCTCGAGATCCACGAGGTTGATCTCGCAATCGTAGTGACCCGTGTTGCAGACGATGGCTCCGTCCTTCATCGAATCGAAGTGGCGGCCGACGATCACATCCTTCATGCCGGTGGCGGTGATGAAGATATCTCCCAGCTTGGCCGCTTCATCCATCTTCATCACGCGGAATCCGTCGAGCGTCGCCTTCAGCGCGGCGGTGGGCCTGATTTCGGTGACAACCACGTTCGCGCCCATGCCAGCCGCGCGGGTCGCCACTCCGCGGCCACAATGGCCGTAGCCGGCGACGACGAACGTCTTGCCCGCCAGCAGGACCGACGAGCCCCGAAGGATACCGTCCAATGACGATTGGCCCGTACCGTAGACATTGTCGAAATCCCACTTCGTCTCGCTGTCATTGACTGCGATGACCGGGTATTTCAGCTTGCCCGCCTTATCCATCGATCGCAGGCGGTGCACGCCGGTCGTGGTCTCCTCAGTCCCACCTATGATGGTGGCCGCCAGCGCGTGATATCGGTCGTGAACCGTGAAGATCAGGTCCGCCCCGTCGTCCAGGGTCAAGGTTGGCTTCATTTCCAGGGTTTTGTCGATGCACCAGTAGAATTCTTCCTTTGACAGGCCGTGCCACGCGTAGATGGAGGTTTCCTCGGCGGCCAGCGCTGCGGCGACATCGTCCTGGGTCGACAGCGGATTACAGCCCGACCACGACACCTCGGCGCCGGCGGCGCGCAGGGTGCGGATCAGCACCGCGGTCTCCTTGGTTACGTGCAAACAGCCAGCCACCTTCATGCCGCGCAAAGGAAGATCTTTTTTTCCCTTGTCCCGGAGGTGCATCAGCACCGGCATGCGGCTCTCGGCCCATTCGATACGCAGACGTCCGGCGTCCGCCAGTTTGGGATCCGCAATCTTGGAATTCAAATTGGACATGGGAAATAGCTCCTAAAAACGGGGTGCTGCAAGCTACTTCCCGACCTGAACCGAGTCAAGGCTCGGCGCGCGCAAGGCTCGCCGCATGGTCGGCGGATTCCGCGCGTGGGGTGGGCGCCTCCCCACCGCCACTCCGCGCAATAGTGGGCTCGACTGGATTCGAACCAGCGACTTCCGCCTTCGGAGGGCGGCACTCTATCCAACTGAGCTACGAGCCCGGACCGACCCTGTTTAGCGCGCACTTGCCGGGCGCCGCAAGAGTGGGCGCGCCGTTCACAGGCGGCGTCAGGTTCTATGATAGAAACAGCGACCTTGGACACCAGCGAATTTTCAGTCCGGCAAGTTCGTGAAATTCACGACCTGCCCTTGCCCAGCCTGATGTTTCGGGCGCAGACCGTCCACCGCGCCCATCACGATCCCGGCGAAGTGCAACTGTGCACGCTGTTGTCGGTGAAGACGGGCGGTTGCCCGGAAGACTGCGCTTACTGCCCGCAGTCATCGAAATACGACACCGGGGTGGACCCCGCCCGAATGATGAAAACGGCCGAGGTGTTGGACGCGGCGACGCGGGCCAAGACAGCCGGCGCGACCCGATTTTGCATGGGCGCCGCCTGGCGCGAGGTGAAAGACGGCCCCGCGTTCGACGAAGTTTTGAGCATGGTCCGCGAGGTCCGGGGACTGGGCCTCGAAGCCTGTTGCACCTTGGGGATGGTCACCGAGTCGCAAGCACAGCGTCTGGCCGCCGCGGGACTGACGGCGTACAACCACAATCTGGATACGTCAAAGTCGTTCTACGGGCAGATTATCAGCACCCGCACCTTCGAGGATCGCCTGCAAACCCTGTCTAACGTGCGCCGGGCCGGAATCACGGTCTGCTCGGGCGGCATCATCGGTATGGGTGAATCCATAGACGATCGCTGCGCGTTGTTGATGACGCTGGCGAATCTGTCTCCTCAGCCGGAAAGCGTGCCCATCAATGCTCTGGTCGCTACCCCCGGTACGCCGCTGGCGGACCGCAAGCCCGTCGATGCCCTCGAGTTCGTTCGCATGATCGCGACCGCGCGGATCCTGATGCCGAAAGCCAAGGTCCGCCTTTCGGCTGGCCGGCTCGACCTGTCCCGCGAGGCGCAGCTGTTGTGCTTTCTCGCGGGCGCCAACTCGATCTTCTTCGGAGAAAAGCTGCTGACCACTGGCAACCCCGATGTCGAGACGGACCTGGCGCTGCTGCGCGACGCGGGCTTCTCGACCAAGATGGATACCGTGGAGCTCGGCGAGTAAGTAGCCGGCCGCGGGTTCCCTTCAATCGATTTGCGCGATTTGCGCGCGTCTGGCCCATTGCCGGCGAACCTCGAAGGCCCCGATCGCCACCGAAGTCGACAGGTTCAAGGACCGCAAAGCCGGATCTCGCATCGGGATGGAAACGAGGGTGTCCCTGTAGGCCTCCTGAATCTCTGGCGGCAATCCCACGCTCTCGCACCCGAACACCAACACGGCGGGATCGGCGTACTCGATCTCGTCGTACCGCTGCGCGCCACGAGTGGCGAAGAAATAGGGCGCGCCCAACCGCGGCAACTCGGCCGCCACCGTCGTCCAGTCGGGCCAGACTCGAACACGAACGCGCGGCCAGTAGTCGAGTCCGGCCCGACGCACGTGCCTATCCGACAACGAAAAGCCAAGCGGCTGCACCAGGTGCAGGTCCGCGTCCACCGCCAGGCAGGTGCGCCCGGCGTTGCCCGTATTCCAATGAATCTCCGGCGCGACGAGGACCACGTGAAGCCTTGCCATCGAATTGCCCAGTTCTTACCTGACCCGAACCGGAACCACGAAACGAAGGTGCAGGAAAGCAGTACGGCGGTCCGGATCGCGCCGATCCGGCGTATACCTGGTCCGTGGCCCGCCTTTCGGAGTTGCTCGCGCGCAACCTGGGAATTTCCAAGACCGCCGCGGCGCGCTTGATCGAGGCGGGGCGAGTCCGCGACGCACAGGGCGTCGCCTACGTCGATCGCAGAGCCTCGCTCGAGGGGGGCGGCGCCACCGCAGCTGTCCCGNNTGTCCCGCCGGTGGTCGGCGTCGACGGCGACGTTGTCTCGCTCTGGAGCACCGCGCTGGTCCTGCTTCACAAGCCCGTGGGCGTGGTCACCGCGCTGCGGGATCCGATCCATCCGACGGCGTACGACCTGCTGGCCGACGCGCCGCTCTTCCCCGAGCTGCGCCCGGCCGGGCGCCTCGATCTGGATACTTCGGGCCTGTTGCTCTGGACATCCGAAGGGGCGTTCATCCAGCGACTCACACACCCCAAGCGTCGAGTCCCGCGCACGTATCAGGCCGCGCTGGCGCGACCGTTCAGCGGCTCGCCCGACGTTCTGGTTCTGGATGACGGGCATCGACCCGAAGTGGTCGACCTGCACGAGATTTCCCCAGGCGACGCCCATCCCGGGTTGATCATCCCTCCCGAGGCCACGGTGTTGGCGACGATCTCACTCATTGGCGGCGCCTATCACGAGGTGCGGCGCATTTTTGCGGCGCTCGGCAGCCACGTCCTTGGCCTATGTCGCACGCAGTTTGGCCCCTTTGTGTTGCCACCTGATCTCGCGCCCGGTGCCTGGCGGCGATTGCCCTTTCCGGCGGGACCAGGCCCGTAGCGGCTCCAGGACCCGAACGCCCGTTCGGCTAGGCGAGGTCTACTTGTCAGGCCCCGAGCGCGGCCAACGCCGTGTCGTGCACCTGGCGGCGAAAATCGCGGAACCGGGGATCGTCGCGCACGGTCGGATGAACGCGATTGGTGAGCAGCACAATCGACAAGGCTCGGTCGGGGTCAATCCAGAGCGAGCATCCCGTAAATCCCAGATGGCCAACCGCGGCGCGCGACATGGTCGACCCGGCCTGCGAAGCCGGCCCCGACGGCCCGTCCCAGCCCATGCGCCAGGTCGAGCCCGCGATGCCCGCCGGGCGCCAAAACTCCCGAATCACCTCGCGGGGAACTAGCGCGGCGGCTCCCCCATCGCCGTGCCACGCGGACACCAGCGCGCCCGCGATGGCCCCCAGATCGCGCGCGTCACTGAACAGGCCGGCGTGACCCGCAACTCCCCCCATCGCATATGCGTTGAGGTCGTGAACCTCCCCGCAGACGAGGTGTCCGCGGCTCGGACAACGTTCAGTGGGCGCCACTTCGTGGCTTGCCACGAAGCCCTGAGCCGCGTGGGCCGGGTCTCCGCTCAACCTGACAAAGGCCACCGACGCCAGCCCGAGGGGCTCTGAAATCTGACGCCGAAACAGCGTATCCAGCTCCGTGCCCATCAATCGGGCGATCAACCAACCGAGCAGGATGAAGCCCAGATCGCTGTACACCGAGACCTCCCCCGGACGATTGATCAGGGGCTCTTCGGCGGCGGCCAGGGCGATCATTTGCGCCGGCTCCGTCGTTGCCGGCGTCACTCGTTCGTAGAGCGGTCGGTGCCCCGGCAATCCCGAAGCGTGACAAAGCAGGTGCCTGACCGTTACGGATTCCTTCAGTCCGCCTCGAAATTCAGGAAGATACCGGTCGACCCGATCGTGCACCGCTAACTTCCCAGAAGCTATCGCTTGCATCACCAGAACCGATGTGCTGACCGCCTTGGTCAGAGAGGCGATGTCGTAAACAGTATGGGTGCTGGCCGGCTGGCGTTCAGGTTCGATCTGCCGAGCCCCGAACGCCTCGCAAAAGAGGTCCTCTCCTTGCCGCGCACAAAGGGCCACGCCGCCCGGCACCACGCCGCCCGCCACGGCTCCCTTCAAGACTTCGCGAAGGCCTGAAAATGTGGCCGAACCCGCCGCCATGGCTGGTTACTACCACGCGGCGTCGACGCTGAACGATCGGATACACGGGCTCCGGGCTCTTCCGCACGGCGGCCCCGGTCTTTTTTTGCACCACTTGCCGGGTCCGGTGCTAGGTTCTGCGGCTGGTACCCCATGAAGTTCGGCCAGTATGAGCTGCTTGAACGCGTGGCGGTCGGTGGAATGGCCGAGGTTTACCGCGGTCGAGTCGCCGGCGCCGAAGGCTTCGAGAAATGGGTCGCGATAAAGCGCATCCTTCCCGAATTCGCGCGGGACGAGCGCTTTATCTCGATGATGCTGACCGAGGCGCGCATTCATTCCGCCCTATCACACCCCAACATCGTCCAGATCCATGATCTGGGGATCTCCGAGGACGGCGAGTACTTCATCGTTCTCGAGTACGTCGAGGGGCACGATTTGCGCGCGGTGATGGAAGCCGCAGCCGAGCTTGGGGTCCAGATCCCCGATTCCCTGGCGCTGCACGTGGCCGACGTCTTGGCGCAGGCGCTCCATTTCGCCCATGAATTGAAGGATCCCGAGGGCCAGCCTCTGGGAATCATTCACCGTGACGTTTCGCCCTCGAACGTCCTCATCTCGAACTCGGGCGAGGTGAAGCTTTCGGACTTCGGCATCGCCAAGCGGCGGCACGATCACTCGTTCGTGGGTTCGCTCAAGGGAAATCTCGTCTACATGTCACCCGAGCAAGCAAGGCGCGTCCCGCTCGATCGCCGGGCGGATGTCTTTTCGCTGGGAGCCGTGCTCTTCGAAATGCTCACTGGTCACAAGGTGCGTGAAATCACCGATGATGTCAGTGGCTTTCGCGATGTCGCCTCGGGCCTCGTTCGATCGGCGCGAGCCTTGCGGCCGGACCTTCCCGAGGCCTACGAGCAGCTCCTGTCGCGAGCGCTGGCCAGCAATCCGGCTGATCGTTTCCAGGACGCAGCGGCATTTGGAGCCGCCATTCGCGAGCTGGGACGTGAACACGACGCACCGGTTGGTCCCGCGGACATGAAAGAGTTGATTGAGTTGCTCAACCCTCCAAGGCGAGCCCGCAGCCCAGTCGAGAGATCCAAGGTCATCCGCCTGGGGCCCGAGTTCAAGGCGCTGGCCGATCACGGCCGTGGCGGTAAACCGACGATCACACCTACAGCGGTCGAGGCGGTGCCAGTCATCTCGGTCCCCGGCCCACCTCCGCCCGAGTCCATGATCTCACCAAGCAACGGTAAGGGCGGGCCGAACCGCCACTGGGCCGGGGATGCCGCCGCGCGTCTCGCGGCGGCCACGCCGGCACCGATTCGCAAGGTGCCGGACGCTCGGCAAATTCTCAGGAACGCCGCGGCGCCCCCGCCGCCTCTTCCTTCCGGGCCAGCCAGTGTGTCCCAAGCAGGCGCGCGCGCGGGCCGGTTAAGCGCCGCCGATGCTGCCGTACACGCTCTGGAATTCAGCGCCGGTAACGATATGCAGCCGACGCCGCCACCTCCCGCGGTGCAGGGACCGTACGCGCCTGACGTCGTTACCCCTATCGCGATGCGTATCGGGGGCGCCGCACCACCCGCGGGCCCTCGGCCCCCGCGATTGCCGGAGGAGCGGCCACCAAACGCCACCCCCCTGCCCGTCGCCGTCGAGCACGGCCGAATACAGGCCGCGCGTCTTGCGCCAACCAGCCCGAGAATCGCGGCGACAACCCCTGCCCCGCAGGAGGTGCATGAGCTGGGAGCGTCCATCCCGACGCCGCCCCCACGGGCGGCCACCTATCCGGGGTTGGGATCGGGACCCCGCTTGTCGTCGCCGGCCTCCGGTGCGCATCGGTCGCTCGCGTCCAACTTCGGGGCATCGCGAACCGACGCGCCGATCTTTCAACCATTCGCGCAACCATTCGCGCCGCTGTCGTCTCCAACCCTGAGCGCGACCGCGCGCCGACCTAGATCGTGGGCTTCCNNGCGGTGTGGTTGAAGCCCGCGACGCTGGCCGTTGCATCAGATCCGAGCGGGGCCGAGGTAGTCTTGGACGGGCGCGCGCTGCCGGATCGAACCCCCATGAGCTTCGACGTGCACCGCGACCGCCTAGATCACGTCCTCGAGTTCGCTCGGCCCGGCTCGATCCCGGCGCGGTTGGTGATCCGGTTCGATCGGTCCGTGGCCTTGGTCGAGACGGTGAATCTGGCTCCGGAACCCGCGCGACCCCCACCGCCAGAGCCGGCGTCCCCCCAGATGCCTTCCCCTGCGCCGGCGCCGGCCCCCGTCGCGGTCGCACCCTCCGAGTCCCACCCACTACAATCGAAGGCGGAAAAGAGAGTGGCCCGCAAAGCCGCAAAAGCTGGCGTCAGGAATTCCGGCACGAAGCAGGTGGCCCGAAGGAAGGCCAAGAAGAAGGGTAAGAAGACCCACAAGAACGACCTCGATACGACGGAGCTCTGACCCGGCCGAGAAGCCTGG
>PMNO01000658.1 GCA_003161835.1 Myxococcales bacterium
CGGACAAGACTTCGGATGAGGATTCGGACAAGCCCGACGAGTGAGCAGCGCCGCTGAACCGCCGCGCGTCGATCAACGCGCGGTGGTCGGCAGAGGCACGAGCGGCGTCATTCCGGCCGAAACGCCCACCAGGTGGCGCATCATCGCCGGGCTGGCGCGCATCGCGCCCAGCGTCCAGCGCGCCCAGGTTGGGCGGNNCCCAGCAGCACCGCGCCCGGGGCGAAGCCAGCCCGCGCTCGATGACCGAGCGGGAAGCGTCCCCGCGGCGATGAAATGGCCTCCGCGTCCCGGAGCATCTCGGCGAGCCTCGGGTGGCGCGCGATCCAGGCGGCCAGGGCTCCGCGGGCATCGGCGTCGGTTGGCCCGCGCTCGGCCAACGCCGCGACCAGCACCTCGCGATGGGGCAAGGGAGTCACATACACCTCGTGCCCCGCGCCGACGAACACCTCGACCACGGAGGGCGGGTCACGGTCGGGGCGCAGACGAAAGTGCATGCGGACGCCCAGGCGCGGGCGCTTGCTGGGAGCGCCATCCAGACCCAGGCTCCGCCGCACCGTGGATCGCGCTCCGTCGGCGCCCACAATCAGCGCGCCTGGGACCGTGGTGCCGTCGATCCGGAGCCCCACCGCGCGGGCGCCGCGCCGCGCGACACCCTCGACCGAAGCACCTTCGAACACCTGCACGTGCGGCGTGGCGCGGGCTGCCGCCAGCAGCGCCGCGTCCAGAACGATCCGTCGCTGGCCGAGCCCGTGAGCCGCTGCTCCGCCCGCCGCCGTGGAGCGGCGCACGACCGGAAAGCGGGCTTCCGTGGTGATGCCAAACCCCTCGTACCGAACACCCGCGAAGGGCTGGCCGCCGGTCAGGGCGGCCACGCCGAGCCGATTGAGGACACCGACACCGGCCGGCATCAATCCTTCGCCACAGGGCTTGTCGCGCGGAAACCGCGCCTGATCGAAGAGCGCCACGCTGATCCCCGCGCGTCCCGCGAGGATGGCCAGCGCGGAACCCGCGGGACCTCCGCCCGCCACCAATACGTCCGCCATCAGGCCTCGTCGCGCTCGCGGGCGTGAAACGACAGGGGCACGGGAATGAACCGTGGCTTTTGGCCCATGGTCGCGCGATACGTGGCGTCGCTCAGCAAGAAACGCTCCTCGAACGCGATTCGCCGCGCCAGGATCACCGCATGAGCGGCCGCACCAACGGCGGCCGTCACGTAGGCGGCGTGGATCAGGGGCAACGCCAGCAGCTCGACGAAGACCGCGACGTAATTGGGGTGCCGGATCCAGCGGAAGGGCCCCGTGGTCACCACGCCCAGAGGTAGTGCGTTGACCACCTGCACATTCCAGTGCACGGCCATCGCGCGCATCACCCACCACCGCAGAGCGTTCGCCAGGGCGAAAGCGATCGCCGCCGGCACCGCCAGCGCGGCGGCGACGGGGCGGGGAGCCGCCAGGACTTCAACGGCCGCGCCCACCAACACGCCGGTGTGCAGCGCCACCATCAGGGGAAACGCGGGTTCCCGTTCGCGGACAAACCCGCTGGCGGCCAGCGCGCGCTGGTGCCGGCGCGACATGCGCATCTCCAGGAGCCGCCCGACCCCCACCGCGGCCAGCAGGAGGAGGTACGCCACCACGGACGGGGACGGGGTTGGATGCCACATGTCGTTCAGGCCCACTGCAAGAGCAACAGCTCCGCCGTCAATCCGGGGCCAAACGCGGCCATGACCCCCCGGCTTCCAGCGGCGGGCCGGTGGCTGGTCATCCAGCGCTCGAGAACGAACAGCACCGACGCACTCGACTGATTCCCGTAGTCGCGCAACACGTCCCACGACGGACGCGTGTCATCGCGGCGCAGGCCGAGGGCATCCTCGACGGCGCCGAGCACCTTCTTGCCACCGGGATGAAGAACAAAGGCGGTCAGATCTTCAGGGGCAAAGCCCGCATCGGCGGCCAGCCTCTTCACGAGTGGGCCGATCACGCCGTGTAGCAACCCGGGGACATCCTTGGATAGCACGGCGTGAAATCCATCGTCGTGCAGATCAAATCCCAATGCATAGGTGGACGCCGGGATGGTGTGGCTGAGGGTGCCCTGCACCCGGATGGCGGGCGGGCCGGGCGCCGCTTCGTTCGGCATCACCCCCGCGCCGACCATCACCACCGCGGCGGCGCCATCGCCAAAGATCGCCGCCGACACCACGCTGTCGGGCGAGACGTCGGAGGATTGCAGGCTGAGGCTGGGTAGCTCGACCGCGATCACCAAGACACGTCCGTGCGCCTGGCCGCGCAGGTAGTCGTGCGCGCGGGCGACGGCCGCCGCGCCGCCGACGCAGCCAAGCTCGGTGATGGGCAGGCGACGCACGTCGGTGCGGAGGCCCAAGATCTCGATCAGAGCCGCGTCGAGCGACGGGATCATGACGCCGGTGCACGACACCGTGATGATCAGGTCGATTTCCGCCGCGTCCACCCCAGCCCGGCGCAGGCTCTCCCTTCCAACCTGCTCGGCCAGCGTCCGGGCGTGCTTGGCATAGACGCTCATGGTCTCGGTGAGGGTGCGGGGGCGACCGATCTCGGCCAGGGACAGAACGCTGTGGCGGGTCTGTACCTCGGCGTTATCGAAGAAGGCCATGGCGGCGTCGAGACGGCGTCCGTCCAGCGCGAACAAAGGGCGGAACGCCGCTTTGATCTGGGTCTGGGTGGCGCAAAACGCGGGCACCGCGCTGGCTACGCTGACAATGGTCGACAAGGCTGAACCCTGACACGTCCGACGCGCAGGCTCAACCGCGATGTCGGACGGACGCTTAGAACGCAGCGCACGCGGCGGAATTTGTTAAAGTGCGTCCCCTCATGTCAGACGCAGATCCAATCGTCAGGGCGGGGAAGAAATTGTTGCTCAATAACTACCGGCAAGCNNCAGATTCGCCTGGCCGACGCGTTGGTCCGACGGGGATTTCCGGGCCGGGCCTTCTTTTGCAATTCGGGCACCGAGGCGAACGAGGCCGCCCTGAAGCTGGCGCGCCGGTATCAGGTCACGACCCAGAATCGTCCGGCGCGAATTGAATTGGTCGCGTTCGAGAACAGCTTTCACGGCCGCACCGTGGGCGCTTTGTCGGTGACGGGTCAGGCGAAGTACCGCGATGGCTTTGGGCCCCTGTTTGGCCCCGTGAAGTTCCTGCCCTTCGGTGATGCCGAGACCGTGCGCACGCAGATCACCGACCGTACGTGCGCGGTCATCATCGAGCCCATTCAGGCCGAGGGCGGGATCTTCTTGCCGCCGGCCGGATTCCTGCAGGAGCTCCGCCGCCGCTGCACCGAGACAGGGACGGTCTTGATCTTCGACGANNCGGGCCTTCGAGCCGGGAACGCACGCGTCGACGTTTGGCGGCAACCCATTCGCGACTGCGGGCGGGCTGTACGTGCAAGACATGATCGACCGGATGGGATTGCTCGAACGTTGCCGCGAGGCGGGGGCTTACCTCGGCAACGCGCTCACCCGGATGGCCGAGCGCCGCCGCCCGCGCACCCGGGGCGCCCGCGGCAGGGGTTTGCTGCAGGGCCTCGTGCTCGACACCGATGCCACGCCGGTCGTCACCAAGGCGCGGGAACGGGGTCTACTGCTGTCCGCGGTGGGGGGAAACGTGGTGCGGTTCGTGCCCCCCTTGATTGTCAGCAAGGCCGAGATCGACGAGGCGATCCAGATCCTGGACNNCGGCTGCTGCGCAACCTGCGTGAGAGCCACGCCACCCGCCCGGGCCGGGTGCTGGGTATGGTGTTCGAGAAGGCTTCGACCCGCACGCGCGCCAGCTTCGAGATCGCGATGTTCGAGCTGGGTGGGCACGCGCTGTATCTGGGAAGCCAGGGCTCGCAGCTGGAGCGCGGTGAGCCCATCCGCGATACGGCGCGCGTGCTGTCCGGGTACTGCCACGCGATCATGATCCGGACGTTTGCGCAGGAACGCGCGGAGGAACTGGCCGCCTACGCGACCGTGCCGGTCATCAACGGCCTCACGGATCTATTGCATCCCTGCCAGGTGCTGGCGGATCTCCAGACTGTCGCCACCCAGTTCCATCGGCCAGGGCAGGGCGTCGGGGACGCGCTGCGCGCGGTTCGCTATGCCTGGATCGGCGACGGTAACAACATGGCCAATTCCTGGATCGAGGCGGCCGGCATTCTGGGGCTGGATCTGGCGCTGGCTTGCCCGCCTGGCCACGGGCCCCACGAGGACATCGTTCGTCGCGCCCGCGCCACGGAGCGCGGGCGGATCGTCTTCTGTGCCGATCCCGTCGAAGCCGCGCGAGGCCGGCACGTCCTGTCCACGGACGTGTTCGCGTCCATGGGACAGGAGGCCGAGGCCGAGCAGCGACGCCAGGAGTTCGCCGGCTACTGCGTGGACGCGCGACTGCTGTCGGCGGCGGATACCGCGGCGATTGTGTTGCATTGCCTGCCGGCTCATCGCGGCGAGGAGATCACCGACGACGTGATCGAGGGGCCCCACAGCCTTGTGTGGCGACAGGCGGAGAACCGGTTACACGCCCAGAAGGCGCTACTGGAATCCATCCTCTGACGCGCAACGCGCCCCCTCGGAGCGGGTAAAGATCGGGGCCGAATCTGCCGAAGCTCATTCGCATATGAGTGCAGGAGCGCCACGATCGAGAACGCCGGTCGGCGTCGCCGTTCCCGCGATCGAGCCGAACGAGAACGCCGAACGGACCGATCCGCAGATGGCTCCGCCCGCCTGGGCGACGCCGGCTCAGTCGACGCCTCCTGATTTTGTCCGATCGCGCAAGGACACCCTCGTGTCACCCATCCCGGCTCTGTTAGCCGCCCAGATGGCGGACATCTGGGAGGATCGCGCGCTGGCCACGCCGCGGCCCGTCGACATTCGAGAAGACGCGACCTTCCGATCCGAGGTGGCGGTCGCGGGTGACGATGCGCTGCTCGCGGCGGAAGAACCCGAGGATTACCTCGTGGAAGTGATGGGCTCCGTCAACGGCGGCGGCGGCAGCGACCGATAGGCGGCGCAATCAGGCCGGCCCCGATTCCGATTGCTCCGCCCGTATCGCCTCCAGCATCGCCTCGACCTGGGCGGTGAGGGCCAGGATGGTGCCGGCGTTCTCGATGATGTGGGTGGCGACGCGGCGCTTTTCGTCGATAGGCTGTTGCGCCGCCATGCGGGCACGCACCTCGGCGGCGGTCACGCCATCGCGGGCGACGACGCGCGCGATGCGGGTGTCGACCGGAGCATCCACCACGACCAGGCCATCGAGCTCGCGGGCGCGTCCGGTTTCCACCAGGAGGGAAGCCTCGTAGAACGCGAGCCGATGGCCCGCCCGAGCCAGCTCCGCCGCGCGCCGATTCGACAGGGCCGCGATGCGCGGGTGCATGATCGCCTCCAGTCGGGCCAGCGCCGCCGCATCGGAGAACACCACCGCGCCCAGCTTGCGCCGGTCGAGCTGGCCGCGCGCATCCAGGACCTCCGGCCACGCCCGCGCGATCTCCGCGAGTGCCTCACCACCGGGCAACACAACCTCTCGGGCCAGCTCGTCCGCATCGAGGACGGGAACGCCGCGCGCGGCAAGCAAGCGCGCCACGGTTGATTTGCCGCTGCCGATGCCGCC
>PMNO01000620.1:0-5248 GCA_003161835.1 Myxococcales bacterium
TGGTCGGCGTAGCCACCGATCGGTTCCAGATCGCTCGGTTGGCCGGGCTCCTCGGGCGCTTGCTGGGCGGGGCCTTCATCCTTGGGCTGCTGACCCATCGGGGCGTTGGGCATGCCGCCTCCGGGCTGACCCATACCTCCCATTCCATANNCCGGTCGAGGCGGGATGAATGAAGGCCACCAGGTGGCCGCGGGCACCCGGCCGGGGTGCTTCGTCAATCAGCTTCACACCCGCCGCCTTCAGGGACGCGAGGGCCCCTGGGAGATCCTCCACCTCGAAACAGATGTGGTGCAGGCCCGGACCTCGGCGGTCGACGAAGCGGAGCAGGCTTGGGTTGCCGGTCGGACCGGCCGAGGCGATGATTTCCAATGCGGGCCCATCGGCGTCGGCCGGGGCACTCAGGAACGCCACGTCGGTCCCTTGGTTGGCCACATGCTCGGTTGGACTCGCGCGCAGATCGAACAGCGCGCCCAGATCTCGAACCGCGAGATCCCCATCGCCGACGGCGATCGCCACGTGATCGATGCGTTTGACCTTAATCATGGGAAGCAAGATTCGGGGGAGGGCGGGCGAAAGGTCCGCAGTACATATCAACGGTTACCCGGGTTGGAAAGGACAATGGCTGTGGGCGGGCGCGAGCGGGCCGGGAAAGTGGCCGTGGGCAGCCCCAGGACTATGATCCGTCCATGTCCGTGCCCGTGCCCGTTCGCGATACCAGCCCGCCCTGGCCTTGGACCCCGGATGCCGCCGGGCGGTTGCCTGCGCGCGTGGGCCCATGATCGGGCCCGGAAACCGGGCGTCGTCCGGGTCGGTCGCGCGGGTGGGAGCCGGGCCGTCCACCACGCGTTTGCGGCGCGCCGTCGGGCAATTGCTGACCGTGGGGTTCGACGGACCATCCTTGCCCGCCGAGCTCGGGCATCGGATCGCCGTGTCCGAGGTGGGCGGCGTGATGTTGTTCCGTCCGAACATCGAAAGCCCTGTCCAGGTCGCGTCCGTCGTGACGGCGGTTCGCGCCGCCGCGTCCTCGGGGTCGGTCGAGGCACCGTGCCTGGTCGCGATTGATCAAGAGGGCGGACTGGTTCAGCGCCTGCGCGCGCCGCTGACCGTGTGGCCCGATATGTTGTCCGTGGGCGCGGCGGGCGATTCGACGCGCAGCGAGCGTGTGGGCCAGGCGCTCGGCGCGGAGCTGGCGGCGCTCGGCATCGGTTGGGATTTCGCGCCGGTCCTGGACGTTCACACGAATCCCGCCAACCCGGTGATCGGCAACCGCGCGTTCGGTCGGACGCCCGACGCGGTCACCACCCACGCTCTGGCGTTCTGGCGGGGATTGCGCGCGGCCGGGCTGGTGGGTTGCGGGAAGCATTTTCCCGGACACGGCGACACGCGCACCGACTCGCACGTGGATCTGCCGGTGGTGAGTCAGCCCCTCGAACGATTGCGGCGCATCGAGCTCGCGCCCTTCGCGGCGGCGGCCGCGGCCGGGATCGAGGCCATCATGACCGCGCACGTGGTGTTCCCGGCGCTGGACCCGGATCGGCCGGCGACGCTTTCCCGGCGGATATTGACCGAGCTGTTGCGCGAGGAGATGCGGTTCGCGGGCGTGATCGTCTCGGATGATCTGGGGATGAAGGCGGTGGCGGATCGGTATTCGATCGAAGATCTGGCGATCGAGGCGGTGGCGGCGGGGGCCGACGTCTTGTTGATTCGGGAACCGGTCGACCGACAGGTGCGCGCCTTCGAGGCCCTGGTGCGGGCGGGGGAGGGGGACGACCGCCTGCGCGCACGCATCGAAGAGAGCGCGGCGCGCGTGGCCGCGATGAAGGCGGCGTGTCGGGTGGAAGCCCCCGCCCCGTCGGCGATGCTGCCGTCGTTGTTGGGCACACCGGCGCACCGCGCGCTGGCGGGATCGTTTCCGCGCGTCGATCCGGCGTCGCCGGTCGCGACTTCCGCGGTCGCGGACGCCTGAACTTCAGGCCGGGCGCGGCGCGGGATTGTTCCCGTCGCTGGGTGGACCCACCGGGCGCGGACCCGCCGGGCGCGGACGGAAACTCAGGCGCAGACGCAGGGTGAGGATCGATTCGACAAGCAGAAATGCGATCAACCCCGCGCCGAGCAAATGCCACAGCTCCAGGTGACGGGTGGGCGCCCGGCCGTCCTGACCGAGTGGGGCGGCCAACCGATCGGGCCGGCGCTCCGGCGGCAGTACGGCGGGGTCGGACTCGCGCGGGTCGAGGTTGACGACGAAGGTCTCGTCCGGGCGGTCGAGCGAGACGCCGTTGTTGCGAAAAGCGCGCACGCGATACGTTCCCGGCTGATCCGTTTCACGAAACACCACGCCCCGCAGCGCGTGCCCCACGGAGGCCCCCGGGCTCTTTTCATCGCGTCGCGGGGTGGTCGTCGGCTCGCGGGTCTCGGGAATCATCGCGCGGCCTTCGCCGTCTGGCTTGATGATCTCGATGCGGCGATCGTCCGCCGCGGCCGGGATCTCGCGGGCCGCGCCGATCAACAAGGCCGAAATAGAGTCGCCGGCCGGAATGCCCGCCAGCCGACGGGCGGCTTCCTGAATCAAGGGGAGAAATCCGGGGCGAATGGGCAAATCGGTCCATTCGCGATCGACGGTCGTGGTGAGGAGCAACACACGTCCCCGCCCCACCTCCGCCTCGACCAGGGCCGGCGCACCGCTTTCGTACCGCAGAATCACCGACCGTCCGGGATTCTCTGCGCTTGGTTCGAGCAACAGGTATTGGAAGAAGCGCGCCGCGGTCAGTCCCTCGCCACCCCCCTGAAAACCGGCCAGCAAAGGGTGGCGCCGATCGATCGGCGCCAGTCGCTCCGCCGGCCGCGTGTCCACCGTCTCCCCTTCTTGTGAACCAGGCCGCGCGGCCGCGGTGCGACGCAGCCCGAGCGGTTGGGGCAATATCCGCCGGAGGCGCTGGTTCCAGACGTCGGCGTCGACGCGGTCACCCACCGAAATGAAGAGCCCTCCGCCGTTCCCGACATATCGGACCAGCTCGGCGGCGACCTCCACGCTCGGGCGTGCGACGTTCGCCAGGAAAACGGCCGCGTAGTCGTTCAGGTTGCGGGACGCGACTTCATCGGGCATGGCCACTTGAACCTGAAATCGGCCGCCCCCGGCGCGCAGGGCGGCCTCCAAGAAAAACACCTCGTCCTCGTTGCGCACCGTGCGGGGATCGCCGTCCACCACCAACACGCGCAGACCGCGCGAGACCTCGACCCGTGCCAGCCGGCGATCGTCGAGGGCGAAGCGATCGGCGTCTATTTCCACCTCGGCTTCGTGGGCGGCGCCGCCGCCCCCGAACGCGTGAAGGAATTTCTTGCGCACCCGCTCACCTGGCGGAATGTCGACGAACCCGCGCGCCACCTCCGTGCCGTCCAGACGCAACGTGACGCCCAGGTGGCTCACGGGCCGGCGGGAAAAGTTCGCGATCTCGGCCACGACCGCGACGCCCTGGGCGCCAGCCTCGGGAGCCGGCTCCGCCCCCACATCCATCACGGCTCGGTTTTCCCAGGGGTCGCCCGGATTCGCACCCACAGGAAGAATCGTCACGGCGATCGGGCCCGACGGCGTGGGCAGGGGCGCGGTCGCGTCGGGAGAAAACCCGCTGGCCTGCAGATCGGTCACGAGATAGATCCGCTTTTCCGCATGCGCGCCGCTCTGGAGGATCTGCGCGGCGCGCGCCAGGGCAGCGGTGAGATCGCCGCGCCGGGCGGTGCCCGTGGTCTCGTCCAGGGCCGCCAGGAGCCGCGGCCTATCGGTCGATGGCTCGGCGACGGGCGCGCGCGCGCCCTCGGAGCCGAGCACCAGGGCAACGTCGGATTGCGGCGCCATGTTCTCCAGCAGGGAGCGCGCCCGCGCCCGCGCGCTCTCGAATACCGTGCCCGAGCCGATGGCGCCCCGGCGGCGTTGCATGCTGGCCGAATCGTCCAGGATGATGGCGGCGCTCTGCGGTCGATCGGTCGTGGACGGCAAGTCCGAGCGCACCTCCGCGTAGGGGCGCGCGAAGAGGAGTGGCAACGCCGCCGCGGCGCCGGTCCGTACGATGAGCAACGCCACGTCTCGCAGGCGCCGGCGCGCGGTCACCTGGCGTTCAGCCCGGAGCAGCAGCTCCATCGCCGCGAATCGCAGGGGATTCGCCCGCCGCCGGCCAATACGATGAATCAAGAATGGCAGGGCCGCGGCGAGCAATCCCAACAGCAGTGATGGCGCGAGAAAACGCATGGACGCCGCCGGCCAGGAACCCGCGGCTCGCGCAGGTTACCGCAACCTGGACGTCGGGTGCTGGCGCAAGTACGGTTCCGCGGGTGGAAACGTCATCGCCGTTCACCGACAGTCACTGCCATTTCTGGGATCCCCGCCAGATGCCGTGCCCGTGGTTGGTCGATGTGCCGTCGATCGCCGCGACCCACGCTCCGGCCGAGCTGCGCCGCGAGGCAGGCGCCAGCATGCCGCGGCGGATCGTCTTCGTGCAGGCCGGAAGCGAGCCGCCCGAGGACGAGGTGCGGTGGGTGGAGGCGCTCAGTGTCACGGAGGAGCCTCGCATCGCCGGCATCGTCGCGTTCACCCCCGTTGATCGCGGCGCGCGCACCCGCGCCGCGCTGGACGACCTGCGCCGCCGGCCGCTGGTCCGCGGGATTCGCCACATCATCCAGGACCAGACCGATCCGGGCTTTTGCCTGCGACCGGAATTCGTCGCCGGGGTTCAGCGCCTCGGCGAAGTGGGCTTGTCGTTCGACCTGTGCGTGCGACACCACCAGCTACCGGCCGTCGCCGAGCTGGCGCGCGCCTGCCCGGGCACATCGTTCATCCTGGACCACATGGGCAAGCCGCCTATCCGGGCCGGGCAACTGGATCCGTGGCGCGCGGACATCGGCTGCCTGGCGGACCTTCCCAACGTGTCGTGCAAGATTTCGGGGCTGATAGCGGAGGCCGATCCGGCGGCCTGGACGCCGACCCAGCTACGCCCTTATGTCGACCACGTCCTGAGGGTGTTCGGCTCGGAGCGTCTGCTGTTTGGTAGCGACTGGCCGGTCGTGAAGATAGGCTCCGGTTATTCCGCCTGGGTCCAGACCGCCCGCGCGCTGCTCGCCTCCGAGTCCCCGTCCGCGCAGGCCGCCATTTTCAGCGAGAACGCCGGCCGCATCTATGATCTGCCGCCCGAGCCCGAGTCCGAGTCCGAGTCCGAGTCCGAGTCCGAGTCCGAGTCCGAGTCCGAGTCCGAGTCCGTGT
>PMNO01000620.1:5354-5614 GCA_003161835.1 Myxococcales bacterium
AGCAGCACCAGGCTGCGCCGCCCCGCGATTTCGCCAATTTCGGCCAGAACGCGATCCGGCTCGGTGCGTCCCGCCGGAAACGCGGCTTGCAGCAAGGCCAGCAAATCGCGCACGTGGCCGGGTCGGCTGCGCGGCGGCAGGTAATGGCGCGTTTTTTCGTCGAACAACAGGAGACCCGCCGGATCACCCTGCTGGCCGAGGAGGTACGCTATCGCCGCGCTCAGCGTGCAGCCGTATTCGAGCTTCGAAACGCCGAGTCG
>PMNO01000682.1 GCA_003161835.1 Myxococcales bacterium
ACCAGCGCCGAGACCACCAAGAAGGGCGCGTCCCGGGTTGCGGCTGCTGCGGGGGCGGCGGCATCGGCGCCATCGGATTGCCGGGCAAATCGCTGGGGGTCGCCCGCGAAGCGGTGGGTGTCAATAGGCGGCTCGATGATCTCGGCGTCGCGGCGGTAATAGCGCTGGATCCGATCGCGTGTGTAGGTGCTATTGGCGATGAGCACATCCGGACGCGCCGACGCCGCCTTGTCCCACGCGCGCAGATAGTGAGCCGCGGCGCGGAAGGCCCAGCGTCCGAGCGCTCCGCCGCCCACCTTGGCCTCGTACGCCGCCCGGCCTTCCCACGCATAGCGCATGGGCGAATGGAGGTACGCCACGTGTAAGGCGTTCGCCGGCGCCAGCACCCCCGCCGCGACGCAGTGGCTGCTGGATATCACCAGATCATATCCGGTCAGGTCGAACGATTCGGCGGCCATCGGAAACAGGGGCAAGAGCCCGCGAAACCGCCCACCGAGAACCGGCGAGCGCGCCCACCGATCGATGAACGACGTCGTGACGTTGTGGCGCGACAATGCCGGCGAGACCCGGGCAGGGTCATACCGGAGCGTGAACAGATCGGCAGCGGGAAACATCGCGCAGAGCGCCTCGAGAACGCGCTCTCCGCCCCGCATCGCGATCAGCCAGTCGTGAACGATGGCAACGCGCTGAGACATCGACCTGACCACGCTAGCACAGGTGACTGGGCCTCGTGGCCGCTACGTCATCGCCCGCGCACCTTCTCGTGCCGCGAGCGGGCGCGCCGAAGGCCGCAAGTCCCTCAGTTGGTTCAGCAACCAACCCCAAAGTCCGAACGCGCCATAGACGCGCGGGTAGGCGAAGACGGCGGCCCAGCCGGCCTGAATGCGGGGGGAATCGTAGTACTTCTGGGGCGCGCAGATCAGAACCGTGGCTGCCAGGAGCAACGCGCCCGACCACAGCGGGCCGCGGCGTCGCATGGCCCACCACCAGGCCATGACCACGCCGGGCAAGATCAACACATAGTGGTAGCCCTCGCCGATGGGTGCCGTGGCGACCAGCAGGGAGATGAACATTCCCAGGGTCAGTGCGCGCTCCTCGAACCCCTCGCCCCCCTCGCCNNGTCAGCCCGGCGGCCAAGATTGGCAGATGCGCTACCGGACGTGGGTTCCAGGTAGCCTCGTAAACGAAAAGGTGACCGGTGAGGCTGCTCAGCGTCTGATAGGCGGTCACGTGATTCGACGGGTCCGAGGCCAGCCAGTGAAAGGCATCACCGAGGTAGCGGTTCCAGGTTTCCCACCCCATGAAGGTCGACGAAACGAGGACCGCAGCCGCCCCCACGACGACGGCCGTCAGAACAATTCGCCATTGACGTGCCGCCAGCAGCGCCAAGAGGAGCCAGAGCCCGGCGCTCTTGACCACGACCATGAGCGCCAGCGGCAATCCCGCCCACCACCAGTGTCGTCGATTCAATCGGAGCAGGATCGCCACCGAAAGCGACAGCAAGAAGAACAAGAACACGTAGCCCTGCCCCTGTCGGAAATTCTCCTTGATGGGCAGGTACGCCGTCGTGAGGGCGGCGAGCCAGATCGGAGNNCCCGCCATCCACAGCACCACGCTGAAGGCGATCCACGCCGCCCGTGCTCCCGAGGGGGACATCCAGGCGAACGGCAACAGCAACAAGCTCATCGTCGGTGGCTGCCCGTGAGCGATCTCCAGGATGTGACGGCCGAAGATCTGGTCCACGCGCGGCTGGAACCAGGCGTCGTCGTAGATCTCACGCAGTTGCCGGGGATCCTCGCGGAGAATCCGCGACTCCGTGTAGCAGGTGATGAACCCGACCGTGTACGGATTGCGTGCTGCGGGCACCACGACCCGCCACAGGAAAACGGCGAGGGCCAGGCCACACGCCGTCCAGACCCACAATTTTGGCGGTCGCTTCATGGCCGGCAGCAAGATTAGGTGAGCTTGCGTGCTGGCGCGATTGCGCGGCGATAAACACACCCTCGTCCACGCGCCACGCGCCACGCGCCACGCGCCACGCGCCACGCGCCACGCGCCGCGCGCCCCACGCGCGCGGGACTTTGACCCCCCAATTGCGCCCGGCTACCCTTCGTGCCTCGCTCCACCCGCCCAAACGCCGCCTTGACCATCTCTCTCGATTCTCCGCGCCGGTTCTGCCGCCGCATGTTCGGGCGCTGGTACGGACCGTACGCCCTGCGGCGAATTTCTCGCCGCGCGGAAGTCCGCCTGCGGGGCCGCCGGCTGCTCACGGATCCGGAGGTGTTGCACCCCATTCACTTCCTTTCCACCCGCGTTCTGGTGGACGCCGTTCGGGGCCTGAACCTGTCTGGACAGCGTTTCTTGGACATGGGTTCGGGCTCCGGAGCCATCGCGGTCTTCGCCGCCGCGCAAGGCGCCCGCGTCACGGCCTGCGACATAAACCCGAGCGCCGTGGCCTTGACTCAAGAGAACCTGAAGCGCAATCAACTGGGTGCCGAGGTGCTCGCCTCCGACCTCTTTTCGGCGCTGTCGGATCGCGTCTTCGACCTGATCTGCTTCAACATTCCCTACTACGACGGCGAGCCGCGAACGCCCTTCGACGCGGCTTTGTTCGGGGGCAAGGACCTGGTGACCGTACGCCGATTCGCCGACGGGTGCCGCCGGGCGCTCGCTCCCGGCGGCCAGGTGATCATCCTTTTCTCGGAGGACGCCAACGGCGAGATGATTCTGTCGCACTTCAGGCACGCGGGCCTCGAGGTCGTCGATGATCGGATTTCCTCGCGATTTTTCGAGCGATTCCATGTCGTGCGTTTTCGCGCGCTCACGCCCCCGGTGGCCGCGTGAGCCCCCCTGCGCGCGACGAGGCACCATCGATCGCCGTCGTCAGCGCCCCCTTCGACGCCGACATTCGAGATCCCGCGGACCTCCTCGTCCGCTACCGATCGCTCGGCTGCTGGGTCCGAGCACTCGTCGAGGCGGGAGCCGGTCCGGTGACCGTGATCCAGCGCTTCCATCGCGACGCCCACGTCCAACGCGACGGCGCCCACTACCAATTCGTATGCGATGGGGGCCCCGCGAAGCCGCGCGCCTGGGCCTGGAGCCATCGGGTGGCCGGCGCGGTCCGCGCGGCTGCTCCGGCGGTCGTCCACGTGGATGGGCTCGTCTTCCCTCTTCTGATCCGCCACCTCCGACTGAGCCTTCCCGGCGATACCGCGATCGTCGTGCAGGACCACGGCGGTGTGCACGCCGGCTCAGCCGGGTTCCAAAGCTGGCAGTGGCGGCTGTTCTATCGCTTGGGCCTCCGCGCCGCGGACGGCTTCCTGTTCACGGACCGCGGCCTGGCGGCGCCGTGGCTGGCGAGCCAGATCATGCGCCCGGATCAGGCGATCTATGAAGTTCTGGAGAGCAGCACGGACATGGCTGCGACCTATGCCCCGGACGACGATGGAGGGCCGCCGATGCCCGGATCGCCGGCGCTGCTCTGGGTGGGGCGCCTGGACGAGAACAAGGATCCGCTCACCATCCTGCATGGTTTCGAACGCGTGGCCGCGGCTCATCCACGCGCGATGCTGACCATGGTGTTCGGCACCGACGGCCTGCTTCCGCGGGTGACCGCACGAATCGCCGCGTCGCCCGTACTCGCGGGCCGGGTCCGCCTGCTCGGCAAGATCGACCACCAGGAGCTTCCACGCCTGTACGCGGCGGCGGATTTTTTCGTCCTTGGCAGCCACCACGAGGCGGCCGGATTCGCGCTGCTCGAAGCCCTGTCATTTGGCGTGACCCCGGTGGTCAGCGACATTCCCCCGTTCCGCATGCTCACCGACGGGGGGCGGCTAGGGGCGCTCTTCCCGATCGGAGACGGAGAGGCGATGGGCGCGGCCCTGCTTCGGCTCTGCTCAGGGGATCCCACCGCCCGTCGCGAACTGGTGCGCGGGCACTTCGGGCGCGCGCTCAGCTGGCCCGTGGTCGGACGCTCGCTCCTGGCGGCCTACCGGGATGTCTCCGCCCGCCGCCGGCAGCGCCGACAGCGTCGCCCCGCCGCGTCTTGATTCGCGGCCAGCGCCCGACCTATCCTGTGCCTGGTCGCTATTTGGAACCGCAAACTCCGATTCGACAATTCGTGCAGGACTATCGTCGCCTGCGTTTCGCGGAGGGTTACGCGTCGACGGATCCGGCGTTCGCTCGCGCGTTGCCGTTCCGGGACACGACCGGCCGCAACGTCGCCATCTGGAGACTCCGGGCGCGCCACTACATGGTCATGCGCGCGGGCCTCGCCTTGCTGACCAACGTGCATCGCGTGCTCGACGTGGGAGCCGGCAACGGATGGCTCGCGCGGCGGCTCGCGGCTCGCTATCGCGTGACGGCGTTGGACGTCGACGCCACGGATACGGGCCTCGCGGCTCTTGACGACTCCCGGGTGGGACGCATCCGCGGCGAGCTGGAGGCGCTTCCGGTACGCGACGGCACCTTCGACGTGGTCATCGTGGCGGCGGCGTTGCACTACGCAGTCCATCTCTCGCGAGCGCTGTCCGAGATCGCGCGCGTGCTGCGGGCAGGCGGCGTATTGATCATCTCTGATTCGCCCTTTTACAGCGACGCCTTGGCCCGCCATCGAGCCTGGCAGCGGACCCTCGCCTACTATCAAGCGGCCGGCGTCGCCCACCTGGCGGGCCGATACCAGGGACTGACCCGCGCCGAGCTCGACGGCCCTGGATTGTTCCGATTCGTCACCTTGAGCCCGGGATACGAACCGTTGCGCGCCGCGCTGGGCCGTTGGCGCGGTCGGGAGGCAGGCCCGCGCATGCCCGTTGTTTTTGGCTGGAAACGGTGAGTCTTGCCGCCGCGGCTCCGCGCAAGTCTCGCTGGGGTAGACTGTCGGTTGGGATCTGAAATCGTGCGTTCGACTCATCATTGGCGGCAGGCGAGCAACTCCTCCGGAGAGCAGAGGTGAGCAAGCCCGCGGTCCTGCTCATCAACCCGCGCATGAGCGACCTCAACGGCGCCCGCCTGCCGTTGTCTCTGCTTCACCTGGGGGCGGTGCTGCAAGGCGAGCGCCCCTGGAGCATCGTCGACGGGAACGTCGATCCGACGCCGGTCCAGACGGCGCTCTCGACCCTGGCCGCCTCGCCCCATGCGCTGGTTGGCGTGACGGTGATGCCGGGGCCCCAGGTCGCGCCCGCGATCGAAATTTCCTCGGCCATTCGCCGGGCCCACCCCACCCTCCCGATCGCCTGGGGGGGATACTTTCCCACCCTCTATCCGGACGCCGCGATCAACGCGNNTGCTCGCGTACGTCGACGACCACCCGGGGCCGCTTGCGAGCCCCGTTTCCGCGCTTGATGCGCAGGCCCTCGCGCGCGTGGCCGGGGTGACCTGGAAGCGCGACGACCGTCCCGTGCACAACCTCGATCGTCCGGTGGCGCCGCCCGGTGTCTTCGGGCCCCTGCCCTATGAGGGGCTCGGGGACGTGGGATCGTTCTTGCGGCCGAGTTTCATGGGGGCGCGGACGGCGGTGCATCAGGCCGCGCTCGGCTGCCGCTACCGCTGTGAATTTTGCGGGGTGGTCTCGATGTGGAACGGCAAGACGGTTCTGGACGAGCCGGCCCGGGTCGCGCAGGCGCTGACGTTGCTGCGCGATCGCTGGGGCGCCAACGCGGTCCAATTCTACGACCACAACTTTTTTGATCGCGAGCAAACCAGCGTCCCCTTGCTCGAAGCGCTGGCGGGTGTGGGCCTGCCCTGGTGGTGNNCGGAGGATGCACAAGGGCGCGCGGGTCAACGACACCGTGGAAGTAGCCAAGGTGTGCCGCGCCTATGGCGTGATTCCCGAGTTCTCCTTCGTGCTGGGCGGACCCGAGGAACCCGAAGGGGAGATCGAGAAGACATTCCGCTTCGTGCGAAAGCTCAAGGAAGTGAATCCGCAGTCCGAGATCTTTCTTTACTTCTACAGCCCCACGCCGCAGCGAGAACCGGTGCGCGACGGCGTTGCCACGCCCGGCCCCCGGCTTCCCGTTCTGCGCACCTACGGGCCATCGGGCCCCACCCTCCCCACGACGCCCGAGGAATGGGCCGAACCTCGCTGGGTCAGCTGGGCTTGCCACAAGGATGCGCCCTGGCTGACGCCTCGGATCCGGCANNGGCGCTACGCCCGCCAGCGCTACGACCGCCCCTGGGAACTGGCGATCGCCAACAAGTTGATCCCGCTGCGCGATCCGAAGAACCAGGGCATTTGAAACGAGAAGCCCGCTAGGGCGGCCGGCGCGGTTCGGAGACGAACCCGCCGCGGGGAAGGACCAGCCCCTGATAGAGAGCCTCGAAAGTCCGGGCCGTCCAGGCGCGATCGTGATTCCTTGCGAATTGTTGGGCGGCCAAGGCCATCGTCTCGCGTCCCGGGCCATCGAGCAAGAGCCGGCAAATCGCGTCCGCGAGACATTTTGAATCGCCCGGAGGCACGCAGAAGCCCGCTTGTGGCGCCAGCATCGGTAGCAGGCCCACGGCGGTCCCCACCGTCGGTAGACCCGCCGCCGCCGCCTCCAGGACCACCACGCCTTGACTCTCGTAGAGCGACGACTGCACCAGGAGATGCGCCTCGCGATAGAGGCGCGCAAGAGTGCCCTGCGACTGAAAGCCCAAAAAATGCACGCGGGAGCCAAGCCCCAGCGCGTCCGCATATTTCTGCACCTCGCCTTGCAGCGTGTCCTCACCCACGCACTCGAGGCGGACATCCCCCAAACGGGCCACCACCACCGCGAAGGCGTCGAGAAGGGTCCGTTGATCCTTGACGCGGTTGAGACTGGCCACGTGGAGCAATCTCCAGGGCGGGCCGGCCGGGCGCATGGCGGGCGCGAGAAACTGCTCGCAGTTCACGCCCCAAGGAATGACGTGGGTGCGTGCAGCGGCGCCGGGATTGAGCCGTGCGCGCGCAAAATCGCTCCCCACCGTGACCTCGTTGGCCAGCCGAAGCGTGAGGGCGAGGCGCATGCGGCCCACCTTGGAGCCCGAACCGCCGTATCCGATCCGCGGGAGCCACACCGCCTCACCACCGCCAATGCTGAGCACGACCGGAATGCGAAACCGGCGGCCCAAGATTCCCGCCATCAGCCCCGGTCCCGCCGCCCAAAAAGAATGAAGCAGATGAAAGCCCGTAGGGCATGCCATCTGCTCGATCTCCCTCATCAGCCGCCAACCGAGCCGACTCCATTCCAAGGAGCGACGGGCGATGTCTGCCGGCTCGATGTGCCTCGGATCGCCGATCTGGTGGATCTGGACACCTTGCCGTTGATGATGCCTCGTCGGTCCGGGGCCGCTGGCGGCGAACACGTGCACCTCGTGACGCGCGGTCAGCTCGAGCGCCAGCTCCAGAAGCGCGGGAATGACGCCATCGTCGCGGTCGCTGTCGAATCCACCCGGAACGATCAGAGCCAGCTTCAACTTCGGCATCGAGGATTTGGCTGGCCTGGGAGCGCACGTCGCGGTCTAGCGCTCGTGCTTGACACCTCGAATCGTACTCTTATTCTCCGGCCGGTGGCCAGGGACCCGCGCGCCGCAACCGGAGACCCGGATCCTCTGCCTGGCAAGCGTGATCGAGACACGGTCCTGATTAAAGGCGGTCTCGTGCTCAGCATGTTGCCGAACGCCGAGCCCCGCGTCTCGGACATCTTCATCGAGGGCGATCGGATTCTTGCGGTGGATCCCGACGTTCCGCCCTTTGGGTCACGGGAGGCGACGCAGGTCGTCGATGCGCGGGGTTGCCTGGTGATGCCCGGCCTCATCAACGCGCATACCCATACCCCGATGACGCTGACCCGCAGCACGGCCGACGACGCTGGGTTCCCTCGCCCCGGTGACGCGCCGACATTTCCGCCTGGCAAAGACTGGCGCGGGCGCCTGACCGCCGAGGATCACTACTGGTCGAGCCGATTGGCCATCGCCGAAATGATCCGCGGTGGCACCACGACATTCGTCGATATGTACCACGACATGGATCGGGTGGCGCAGGCCGTTGCCGACACGGGCATCCGCGCCGCGCTGGGATCGGAGATCGTGACCTTTCGCAATGACGCGCGAGAATGGTTGCCCTACGACGAGCGAACGGCGCGACGTACGTTCGAAGCGTGCGGGCAATTCGCCGCGGATTGGAACGGCAAGGGCGACGGACGAATAACCGCCCTGGTGGCGCCGCATGAAACCGCCACCTGCCATGAGCCCTGGTTGTCGCGCTGTGCGCGTCTGGCCGGGGAAATGAATCTAGGTATCACGATTCATGTCGCCGAGAGCGCCTGGGAAGTNNTCGAGATTCTGGCGGGCGCGCGCTACTCCGCGGTCGCTTGCCTGGGCTGTTACTTGAAGCTCGCGATGGGGGTCACCCCGGTGCCGCGGTTGCTGCGCGCCGGGGTCAATGTCGCCCTCGGCACCGACGGGGCGGCAACCAACAACAATCTCAACATGTGGGACGAGATTCACCTCAACGCGACCCTCCACGGCTTCCTGGCCCAGGACCCGACGATGATTCCGGGCGACTCCGCCCTGCGCATGGCCACAGTCGGGGGGGCGCGCGCCCTGGGCTTGGAGAAGGAGCTGGGCGTGATAGCGCCTGGATGGAAAGCCGATCTCATCGTGCTGGATCTGGGCAGGGCGCACCTCGCCCCCCGAGAAGGTGCATTGATCGGAAATCTGACTTACAGTGCCAACGGATCAGAGGTTCGCGACGTTCTGGTCGACGGACGAGCCATCATGCTTGATCAACGAATGGTTGCCTTTGACGAGACCGAGGTGCTGCGTGAAGCGGAGGCCATCGTGAGGCGTCGACGCGCATCCGTGGGCCTTCCCCACCAGTATCGGCGCCCGTAGCCGCGCATGCGTCCCTTGAACCCCGCGGCACCCCGATTGCTCCCATGAAACGCCTGGCATTCCACGAAGCTCTGGGCGCTCTGAACGTCGGCGATCTTCATCCGGGCGGTCAGGCCGCCACGGAATTCCTCCTGGACGAGCTGGCCAAGCAAGATCCGCGGGTCGTGCTGGAGGTCGGCGCGGGCATCGGGAACACCACGGCGCGCATGCTGAAACGCGGCTGGCAGGTGGTGCCCATCGAGCCCAGCGATACCTTGCGCCATCAATTGGAAAGCCGTCTGGGTATCTCGGCGCACGCGGGTGGATTCGAGGACTTCGACTCCGCCGACGGAGCCTACGACGTGGTCCTGGGAGAGAGCGTCTTTTACGGCATGGATCTCAAGAGGGCCTTTGCGAAGGTTCATCGTATCCTTCGTCCGGGCGGTTTGCTTGCGACGCTGGACACCGTGTGGACCGCAGCCGCAATCCCTGACGTGGCCGCAACCATCCACGACGACTCCAAGAGAATCTTCGGCATCCCGATGGCGTCGAGAGAGGCGCTGACCTGGTCGGACTGGAGGAGGATTCTGGCCGAGGCGGGATTCCTGGCGGTGGTCGAGAAACAAATTCCCCCCGGCTCTCTGAAGGCGGACAAGGGAGCCCGCTGGGTAAAACTGCGCGCGGCTCTCGGGCAGCCGCTGGCGCTTCTTCAAAATCTGAACCACCGGCGTCAATTCGGCAGATTGCATGTGCCGGCGGGATGGACCGAGACGTGGATGGCGGTTTGGCGGCGCGCGGAATGACGAAGAGCGCCCGGCGCGTCGCAAGCTTGGATGGGTCGCCCACTTTGGGCTAGTGTTGGAATGAGCGAAGGTGGCGCCATCTTCCCCAGACCATGCTTCCCCAGGGCTACAGTGTCACGCTCGCGCACCAGGGATCGCACTGGTGGTATCGCGCGCGGCGCGACTTGTTTCTCCGGCAGGTGAGGCGCGCGGCCCACTCGCTGGGTTTTCCGGGGCGGCGGCTGGCCCTGCTCGACTATGGGTGTGCCTCGGGATTCGACCTTCAACCGCTCTCTGAATTGGGGAC
>PMNO01000704.1 GCA_003161835.1 Myxococcales bacterium
TCGCCACCCCGAGAGCGCGCGGCTCCCAGTGGCGCGCGGGCAGCCGGCCAGGTGGGGCGTACCATGCCGTCGGCCGCACCGCCCCCGCCTCAGAAGCCCTTCAACAACCCATTCGCGGCGCTGGATAAGCTGCGCCGACAGTAGGGCGCCAATCGTGAACGCAGGCACCTTGAAACCGCGATGGGCGCTGGGCACCTGGGTCGTGTGCGGGTGGGCGGCTCTGCTGACTGGTTGTTCGACGGGGGCGACCACGCGCGGAGGTGACGCGACTGGCGGCGCCCCGGGCGCGGCTGGCAACGGGAGCGGTGGGGCTACTGGTACCGGAGGCATGCCGGGAACCGGAGGAACCACGGGAACCGGAGGAACAACGGGCACCGGAGGAGTACCGGGCACGGGCGGTGCGATGGCGGCGATCGGAGGGGGAGGAGGAGACGGGATTTCGGGGGGCGCAATGGGCTCGGGAGGCCTGGGACAGGCCGGGNNGGCGCCATCGATCCCGCGATCTGGGACGTGAAGGTGAATGGCGGTCAGGCCATGCCGGCCTTGGTCATGCAGGCGGGCCTCGTCGCCCACGGTAAGTACGCGGCGCACTTCCATGCCAATCCCAGCGTGGTCAGCTACGACTTCATCATCACCAAGAACCCGCCGGCGGCCCTGCGGGGGCATCACTTCGGTCGGGCATACTTCATGATCACCCCAATGCCGCCCACGAACCACACCGAGTACTTGTACGCGGGCACCACGGGTTTTCCCCAGTACAAGTACCTCGAGGTCGCGAGCGCGGCGCCCCTGGCCTGGCAGCTGACCTACGTGAAGCTTGCTTCTCCCGATACCGGCGAGGACTATCACGCGGGCGGCAAGGTCCCGGTCGGCAAGTGGTTCTGCCTGGAGTGGGAATTCGACGACACCCCCGATCAGGCCGCCGTCTTCGTCGACGGCGTGCAGAGCTTCGCCCAGAGCACGTTCACCTTCGCGGGCGCGACGACCGGCTTGGTGGGCGGGTTCGCGGCGTTCGGCTTCGGCTACTATGCATGGCACCCCGCGACTTACGCGTTCGACGTCTACTACGATGACATCGTGCTCGACACGAAACGCGTCGGATGCCTCAATTGAATACGCCGAGCCAGGCACATGGCCTTGCCGTCTCATCGCCTCATCGCCACCTCCCTCCTCGCCAGCACGGCTAACCGCTGCGGGTTTGACCGCCCCCGGCGTCCGGAGCGACCGCGAGCCGCAAGGTCAGTAGCGCGCCGCCTCCCACCCGGTTGGCGGCCACGATGTCGCCCCCGTGGGCTTCGGCGATTCGTTTCACGAGAGCCAATCCCAAACCCAAGGAACCGTGCGAGCGCCGCGCGCCTTCGTCGGGCGCGTCCCGGCCCTCCGACCCGCTATTTTGGGGGCCGCGATAGAACGACGCGAAGACGCGGGCTTCGTCGCCCGGGGCAAACCCGGGCCCGCGATCCGCGACTTCGAAGACGATGAAGGCGGCTTCGCGCGCGACCGACAGGATGTCCAGACCGCCGCCGTGTTTGCGGGCGTTGTCGATGAGGTTGGCCAACGCGCGCGCCACCAGCGTGGGATCGGCGGCGAATGCGAGCGGCCTTGGGGTGCGCAGGTTCAGGCTATCGGCGCCGACGCCGGCACGTTCCAGCGCGCGCTCGGCAACCTCGGCCCCGTCGAGGGGACGGGTGGTGAGGGCCTGAAATTCGAGGCGCGCGCTGGCCAAGAGCTCGCCGACCAGGGTGTCGATCTCCACGGTCTCACGTTCGATCTCGTTCAGCGTATCGGGACCCAGATGCCCCTCGCGGGCGATTTCGATCAACAGGCGAATACGCGACAACGGCGTGCGCAGCTCGTGCGACACGGCCGCGAGCAGCTCGCGTTGCTCCGCGAGCTGATGGGTGATACGGGCCGCCATGTCATTGATGGCCCCCGAGAGAACCGCGACCTCCCCCGCTGGCATCCACCCGGTAGGCACCCGAGCGGACAGATCGCCGGTGCCGATCTTCTGCGCGACCCGGGTCAGTTCATACAGGGGGCGCGACATCCGCCGGGCGACGCGACCGGAAGCGGTCCACAGCAAAAGGGTGGGCACGCCGAACAACAACAGCGCGCGCCAAGGATGGCCGGCCACGGACACGCCCAAGAAATGGTTGATGAGGGCGATCTCCAGGACCGTGAACAGGATGACGCCGCCGAACGAGAAGAAGATCTTCCTGTGCAGGTGCGCGCCATAGTAGAGGCGAACCTCGTTGTGGATGCGCCGCCGCCAGCCGGGCCGACGGCCCTGCATCTCTTGCGTGACCCGATCCCAGGGGCCGGGCACGTTCCACCATCCGTGCCGACCGCGCCCGCCTGGCCCCTCGTGACCCGGGTGATGGTGACCGGCGCGATTCCAGCCNNCTCGTCACCGGGGGCCAGCACGTAGCCCACGCCGCGCACCGTCTTGATCAGGCGCGGCACCCGCGAATCATCGCCCAGCTTGCGCCGCAGGTGCGAGACGTGTACGTCGACCGCGCGATCGCTCACGGTCACGTCGTCGCGTCCGGCCTCGGCCATCAGGGCATCCCGCGGGACGACCCGCCCCGGCCGCCGCGCCAGGGCGATCAGAATGTCGAATTCCAGCCCGGTGAGGTCCACCGCCTGTCGGTCGACGCGCACCTGCCGCGCGCCGACGTCGATCGCCACCCGACCCACCACGATCTCGTTTTCCACCGCCGCCGGCTGCGCGCGCCGCAACACCGCGCGCAGCCGGGCCAGCAACTCGCGCGGGGAAAACGGTTTGGCGACGTAGTCATCGGCGCCCAGTTCCAGGCCCACCACCCGGTCGGCTTCGTCGCCCTTCGCCGTCAGCATGATCACCGGCACCCGGCTGGTCTGGCGGATACGCCGGCACACCTCCAGGCCGTCCACCCCTGGCATCATCACGTCGAGAAGAACCGCATCGAACAGGCCCGCTTTCAAGGCCGCCAGTCCCCGGGGACCGTCCGGCGCGTGTGTCAGGTCCACGCCGTTCGGCCCCAGGTAACTTGCCAGCAACTCGAAGAGTCGCTGATCGTCGTCGATGCACAGGACGCGGAGGGACACGGCGGCTCACTCTACCAGTCGAACCCGCGGCGCCAGAACCGAGGCCCCTTCTCCATCAGCTCGGCCAGGCGGCCGCGCTGCTCCTCGTCGAGCACCTCGTGGACCCTGGCCATCAACCCGACGAACGCCTTGCGCGTTCGCTCGATGGCCGTGTCCTGGCGCGCGAACAGCTCGCCCATGAACACTTCGTCGAAGTGTGGTTTGCGCATGGCCGCGCCGAGGTCCTGGCGGGTCTTCTTGGCCTCGCCCCCGCCCACATCCTTCATCTCGCCCCGGAATTCATCGAACGCCGCCCGCATGACGCTTTCCTGGGTGGCCGTCGCGCGCACGTGGCGCACGATCGCGCCCAGGATGAACCCGCCCCGGCCACCGGCCGCCGTATCGCCGCCAAACCGAGTCCATGCCTGGCCCCCGTCGTTGCCGGGCCCGAACCCATCGCCGCGGTCATGGTCATATCCGGGGAAGTCGCCCGCATGGGCCCCCGGGCCTCCGCCCCAGCCGCCTCGGTGAAAACCGTGCATGCCGCCCCCACAGTGTCCGCCGAACCCGCCGCGCCAATGCCCACCGCATGGCCCCGCCCACCCATACCGATGACGGACGAGCCGGGCGGCTCCCATTGCAACGAACGTTCCCAGAATCAAACAACCGATCATTTTCGCATCCCTCCTTGGAGCCGTGATTGGCTCCGGGACAAACATGCGATCCGATCGTTAAGGGACTGCGCGCAGCCGTGTGAAGAAGTGTTGCGGCGGACTAGCCGCGCGCCGGCGCGCCGAGCCACGCCTTTCTGACCGCCAGCGCACGCGCGGCCGGGTGTGGCGCCGGTTCAATCTTGAGGGTGCGTTCGGGCGAAACCGCAATCGTGAATCGCGCCTGGCGCAGTTGATCGCGTCGAAAGTAAGTCACCGTGACGGCCTGCCCTGGCGCGTGGTCCGCCAGCCGGCGCGAGAAGTTGCCCGCGTTCACGCGATCGCCGCCGATGGCCACGATCTCGTCGCCGAACGTCAGCCCGGCGGTGGCCGCGGGCGAATCGGGCAACACGTTCTTGACGATGGCGCGCTCGCTGCCGACCAGGTGCGATTGCGCCTGCACCGAGGCGCCCGACCAGCCACGGGTCCGCGCGCGCTTGACCGGATCCTTCTCGCCGCTTTCCGGTGTCCACGGGCGCGCGAAGTCGACCTTCAAGCCCGCCTGGCGCAGTAACGCGGGAAGTGGGAGCTCATCGGTGCCGTGGATGTACTTGTCGAAGAAGCGATCCAGCGACCGACCCGCGATCGCGTGCGCCGCCGCCCGCACGTCCGCTTCGGTGACGTCCGCTTCCTGTCGCCCGGCGCGGTCCCATAAGTCGCGGAACAACTCGGGCAACCCGCGTCGCCGATCGTTGGCCAGGCGCAGCTCGAGATCCAACGCCATGCCGACCCATAGGCCCTTTTCGTAATAGCTCACCGAACGGTTGACGTGATTCTCGGCCGGCTTGTAGAGCTTGATCCACGCCTCGAACGACAGCTCCGCCAGGGGGGTCTCGGTGCGGCCCGGGCGGCTCGCGTACTTGGGCCAGTCCTCGGCGATCCAGCGCCAGAAGGCGGCGTCGTCGATGATCCCGGCGCGCAGGATGATGACGTTGGCCAGGTAGTCGGTGAAGCCCTCGTGNNAACCAGAGCATCCGGGTGTAATTTTCGCGCGTGTAGTCGATTCGCCCCAGCACCGGATCGCGCAGCCGCTTGACGTTCCAGGCATGAAAGAATTCATGCGCCGCCAGATCCGCGAAACGCTGGTAGCCCTTTTCGTCCTCGAACGACAGCCCGGTGATGTCCATGGTCACCGACGCCTTGTGCTCGAGCCCGCCGCTGCCGACCGGCAGGGCGTGCACGATGAACAGGTATCGGTCGAACGGAAAGCCACCAAAGATCGCGGCGGTCGCGCGCACCACCCGGCGCAGGATATCCACCAGGCGGCGCGGGTCGGCGTTGGTGCGCCCGTACAGCGCCAGCTCGAANNCAACGATGTCCGTTCGATCTTGAACTTGAACAGCTCGTGGGTTCCGATCTCGAATGGTGAATCCGCGAGCTCCTCGTAGCCGGACGCCAAGAATGACGGGCGCTCCCGTGCCCCGGCGCCCCCGGCGCTCGGCAGCGCCGTCGACACCCGCCAGCCGCGCGGAGCGACGACATCCACCCGACACCGCCGCGCCTGGGCCCCATCGACCGCGAAGAACAGACTGCTGCCGTTCCAGTAGGCGTGGCTGTCGTCCAGAAACGACGTACGCACGCTGGTCTCGAACGCGAACACCCGATACTCCACGATGAAGGCGTGCCCGCCGGTGGTCACGCTCCAGCGCTGCTTGTCCAGTCGTTCGACTCCGAGCGGCCGTCCCTGTCGATCGGTGATCTTCAGCCCGTAGACGTGACGGGCGAAATCTCGAATCATGTAGCTGCCGGGCGCCCAGGCGGCAAAGACGATCGTCGCTGTCATGCGCTCTGGCAGCGCGGGCACGCTCATATGGACCTGGTATTCGTGCGACCCCGGCTCCGGCATGCTCACGCGGTACTCGATGGGCTCGTCCCCCCCGCTCGTGGTAGTCACGTCACGGGCCGCGCGCGTCGCCAATGCTGTCATGACCACGCAAAATACCATCGCTTCCGTGTCGGTCGATCTGGACGCGGTCGATTGTTACTGGCGCATCCACGCGTTGCCGGGCGTTCCGCCCGAAGAATCGCGGCACGCCATCCTGCGCCGGTGCCTGCCCCGGTTCGTGGATCTGTTCGCGCGGGCGGGGGTCAAGGCCACCTTCTTCGTGGTCGGCCGCGATCTGGCCAGTGATCCCGAGGGCCGTGGTCTGCTGGGAGCGCTCGCACGCGAGGGGCACGAACTGGCCAACCACAGCTTCACCCATCCCTATGATCTGG
>PMNO01000705.1 GCA_003161835.1 Myxococcales bacterium
ACCCGCGGTCGCGGATCGACGCGCGCCCGCTGGCACGCGCGCTGGGCGCGCCGCACGGGCGGCGGGGGTGGTGGCGGGGCGTTGGGCTCCGGGCGCTGGGCGGTCTTACGCCCACCGGCGACCCCTTTGGACGAGGACCAGACGACCGAGGCGTTGGCCCGGCAGTACATTCGCCGATACGGTGTCGTCTTGCGTGAAGTATTGGCGCGCGAGCCCCATGCCCCGACCTGGCGGCNNGCGTTGGAGAGCCTGCGAGCGGTGCGGCGCGATCAGGAGCCCGAACAGGTCGTTCGGTTGTCGGCCTGCGATCCGTTGAACCTGGCCGGGATCCTGACCCCCGGCGAGCGCATACCGGCGACGCTCAACAACACCATCCACCTGCGCGGCGGAATCCCCCAGATCGCGGCCCGGACGGCCCATCGACCTCACGCCGAGGCCGAGACCGAGGCCAACTCCGAGGCCAGCTCGCCCCCCATGCGGCGCGTGCATCGAGCCGCGCCGACGCTCCCACCGCTCACGTAGCGTAGCCCGCCGTTCGTACGTTCGGGCGTCTGGGTCGCCTANNGGATCGTCGGGTTGGCGACACAGGAACTTGTCGATCCGAACCGGCAAATCCGCGACGAAGTTGATGACCCGATATCCGGGCCCCGAAAATTCATTTTGCACCGGCGGCTTCTTGTCGCCCGCGACGGCCGCGAGCTCTTGCAGATCGGGCAGAAACTTCGCCAGCGGCGGTGATGATTCCAGGACCCTCCGGAAATCGATCACGTCGTTCAGCGACTGGCCGGGGATCACGTAGTTGAACGGGATCAACCGNNTAGACGTCGGCGGCGATGGTTTCGCGTTTGGCGAGGAGCTTGGTTATCAAGCTGTCCGCGTGCTTGCGGCTCCATTGAAACTCGGCGATGCCACAACCGGCGGCCTTGATCTCCTCGACGGTGCGCAGGACTTTCTCCTCGACCAGGTGAAAGATCTGATCGCCCGAGACCGGCAGCTTGTTCAGCAGCTCGCGCCCGGCCAGGTGATGCAAGACGTGCATCACCTTCAGAACGATGCAGGCGTACGCGCGCCGCTTGCCTTTTTGCGAAGCGACCAGCAACAGATCGCTGGCGGCGATTCCTTCTTCGACCTCGGTCGGGATGTTGAACCCGAGGTGGCGCTCGCAGTATGCCACCGCTTTTTCGCGTAAATCCTCCAGGCGCTCCATGTCGAAGGGGCTCGTCGGATCGAATTCGTTCACGCGCAAGAACCGATCCACTTCTTCGCGGTCCGTGAAGTACAGATGGTGCCAGTCGATGACGGAACCGCCGCGCAGCAGGTTCCGGATCGCGGCCAGATCGCCCAGGGTGAAATCCTCGTGGCGCGGCCGTCGCACGGCGCCCGTGTGGCGCCCAGCCGCGACGGGACGCGCGACCACGGGACTCGGCAAGCCGGACGCTGGGTCGTCGTCGGAGGGAGGGAGTTCCAAGTGCGTATCTCGGTGGGTGGGAGCCGGTGTCCGCTCGCGCGGCGGGCAAGCTTAGGCCTCCACTCCCCTGGCGACAAGGAGAAACCCGCCCGATCGCCGCGCCTACACGCGGGAGATAACCGTCGGAGGCCTCTGGACTTTTTGGCGCTGCGGCCGGCTCGGGGCCAGACGGGTGGTCGCCCAAAAAAGGGCTCCTGAACACAGACCCATGATGACGCTGCCGACAATGGGAATCATATTTGCCTACATTATCTCACCTTTGCGCCAGAATCAAAATGCGAGCCCCACCCCGCGGGAAAAATGGCGCGCGGAATGGGACTGATACCATTGCGGCGTGTCCCCCTACACAAAGTTGGTTGCAGCTGCGGCGGCTGGGTGTGCGGTTGTCACCTTGATCGGATCTGGCGCCAACGCCCAAAAATCACCTACCGCTCACGCGGCCTACCTGCGCGCGCAGAACCACATCGCGGCCGGGCGATTTGCAGATGCCGTCTCCGAGATGGAAACAGCGGTGCGCTACGAACCGCGGTTCGCTCTCGGCTGGTACGTCCTCGGGTCGGTCAACCGGCGCGCGGGTCGGTGCGATCCAGCCGTCTTCGCTTATCGGCGTTACATGGAATTGCGTCCCACCGAAGCCGACCCCTACTTCGGCGCGGGACTCTGTCTGCAAGCGGTCGGCGACGTGGATGGTGCGATGATCGCTTTCCGACAATACGTGGCCATGGATGTCCGCCCCGCATCACGGACGTTCGTGGAAATCGCGCGCAAGCATTTGAGTGATCTGGAACGCGGCGCCACCGTGACAACCAAGACCGCGCCCCAAGCGGCGCCGCCGGCGTTGCTCGAGGCGCGCCACCAACGCGATCATGGCCATCTCGAGGAGGCGATCGCCCACTACCGATCGGCGATCGCGGCCAAANNTCCGCGATCGCGGCCGACGGGAAATCCGTGGACGCCCACGCGGAGCTCGGCGCGCTGCTGGTGTCGGCGCGGCGCGCCCCCGAGGCGGTGGACGTATTGCGAACCGCCGTGCGCCTGGCCCCCGCCTCACCGACGGCCTGGTACAACCTCGCCTTCGCGCTGCGGGAATCGGGGAAACCAGCGGACGCGGTCGATGCTTACCGACGGTACATCACGTTCCGCCCGAAGGACCCCGATCCGCACTATGGCCTGGGCCGGGCCCTGGTCAGCCTGGGACGGACCGACGAGGCGCTGGCTTCGTTCCGGCGGTACACGCTGCTGGAGACCCGCCCGACCGAGCGCCAGTGGCTCAAGAAGGCACGCGCCGAGATTGACCGGATCGAATCCACGCAAA
>PMNO01000081.1 GCA_003161835.1 Myxococcales bacterium
TCAAGTTGCTCGACTTCGGCATCGCAACCCTCAGCGGCGACGATGAGCATCTGACCCATCCCGGTGATGTGCTCGGAACGCTCTCGTACATGGCCCCCGAGCGGTGGCTCTCGGAGAACGACGTCGACGCGCGCGCCGATGTGTATTCACTCGGGGCGATTCTTCACGAACTGCTCAGCGGCGCTCCACCGTTTCGCGCGAACACCCGCGCCGCGCTGGAGTTGGCGGTCCTGCACGACCCCCCAGAATCGCTGCACGCCCGACGGACCGATCTGCCCGATTGGTTGATCAGCGTTGTCCAACGCGCGTTGAGCAAGACCGCCGCGGGACGCTACCCGGACGTGGGCACGTTTGCACGCGCGCTGGGAATCAACCCGCCGCGTGGGGAGGCCTCAACACCTGGATCGCGGGAGCCCAGCTTCAACGGCACGGCCCGTTTTCGAGTCGTGCGTGAGCTGGCCCGGACGCCCGGCGCCGAGATCTACGCAGCGGTGGACACAGAGCGGAACACAACCGTGGCGATGAAGCGACTGAAGGCGCCAACAGGGGAAAATGCTTTCCGTCTGAAAAGCGAATTTCGCGCCGCCGCGGAGATTCATCATCCCAATCTGGTGCGCCTCGAGGCTCTCGTCGAGGAGGCCGGAGAGTTGTTACTGATCATGGAGCTTATCGAAGGAAGGCCGCTCCTCGAGCATCTGGAGGGCGCGAGCCACCAACTCCGGGAGTGTTTCGCGCAGCTGGTCACCGGGCTTGGCGCCTTGCATGCGCGCGGGCTCGCACATGGCGACGTCAAGTCGGAGAACATCCTCGTCGAGCCAACCGGGCGTGTGGTGGTGCTTGATTGCGCACTCGCCTCGCGGTGGGGAGCGCGCGCCCTCGTGCGAGGAACAGTAGGCTACTTGGCTCCCGAGGTATTGGAGGGACGGGTGGGACCGGAATCCGATTTCTATGCAGCGGGCATCCTCCTGCATCAGGCTCTCACCGGCCGACCCCCACCGAACGCGTTGCTACCCGGACAAGCTCAGGTCTCAGCGTCGGACGAGTGCCCTGCCGAGGCCCCGAGCGATCTCGTCCAACTCTGCTCGCGGCTGCGAGCCGACGTGCCCTCGGCGCGTCCGACGGCCGAGGAAATCCTCCGCGTTCTGCGCCAAGGCGGCACGGAGGGCCCAGCCGCCGCTTCACCCCCCGCCAGAGACACGCGCCGCAGCGACGTCTTCATCGGGCGTCGCGACACCCTGGATGTCCTCGACCACGCCCTGACCCAGGTCGGGCAGGGTTCCCCCCAGGTGGTGTTCATCGAAGGTGCCAGCGGCATCGGAAAAACCGCGCTTCTCGAGCATTTTAGGCACCGGCTGGAGCACGACGGCAAGTCGTTGGTACTTACCGGCCGCGCCCGGGAAGGGGAATCGATTCCCTATCCTGCGCTCGACGAAGCCATCGACGAGCTCGGAACTCATCTGCTCGGGCTTCCGGTCGCCGTGGCCGAGAGTCTGCTCTCGAGCCGCTGCGCGCCGCTCGCTCATCTGTTTCCCACACTGACGCGCGTTCCGGCCATTGCCCGCGCGGCCACGGAGCACGGTGCTCGGGGAGAAGACCCCGCGCGGCTGCGCCACCAGGCCTCCGAGATACTGCGTGACCTCTTCAAGCGTTTGTGCGAACGCCGCGCCGTGGTGCTGCTCGTCGACGATCTGCAGTGGATCGACCAGGACAGCGCGACGCTGCTCGTCCACGTGCTGGGGGGCGCTGCCCCGCCGCCCCTCCTCCTTGTCGCAGCCGTTCGATCCGGCGATGGCGGCACCAGCTCAACGGATCTTCGAAAGCTCCGGGCGCGCCTGGCGCAGGTTGTTCGCAGTCTTGTGCTTGGTCCGCTTTCGCCCGCGGACTCACGCGAACTGGTTCTCGCTCGCTGGCCGGGCGATTCCCCGCCCGATCCGGTGGCCGCTGCCCGCTTGGCGCGCCAGAGCGGTGGAGTCCCTTTCTTCGTCGAGATGCTGGCGCCCGGTTCGGGCGAGGAACCGCACTCCGCCTCGGCCCGGTTGGAGGACGTGCTGGCCTTGCGGCGCCAACAGCTGGCCCCAGCGGCGCGCGCGGCGCTTGACATGATTTGTCTCTCGTCGCGACCCTTGTTTCCGTCACTGATAGCAGGCGCGCTGGAAATCGAGGACGCCCGCGTTCTCGATCCCCTTTTCGCTGGTTCGTTGGTCCGACGGACGCGGGTCCACAATCGGTCCGCGATCGAGCCATACCACAACAAGATTCGCGAGATCATACAGGGCAAGCTGACGCCCACGGCTCGTCGGAATTACCACACATCCCTGGCGAGAATGCTGCGCGCCGATCGCAACACCGATCCCGAGATCCTGGTCGAGCACCTGGCCGGCTCCGGGGAAGCCGCCGCCGCTTCTGAGGTTGCCCTCGCGGCGGCGCGTATTGCGAACGAACACCTGGCCTTTGATCGTGCGGCGGCGCTGTTTGCGGTGGCAGCGCGCCATGGCGATCACGAGGATGACCAGATGCTGGCCATCTATCGGTGGCAAGCGCGGGCGCTGGAAGATGCGGGACGGCGACGTGAGGCGGGCGATGTCTTGCTCCAGGCCGCCCTTCATGCCGCCGACGGCTCGATAGCGGATGCGCTTCAACGCGAAGCTGGTGCGCATCTTCTCCTCAGCGGTGATGTCGCGCGCGGGCTCCAGGTGCTCAAGCCCGCCCTCGACGGCCACGATCTCCAGGTTCCCGCGACCTTTGCCGAGACGATTCAGGCCACCATGGTCGCGCTGGGCGGGCTGACAACCCGCGGCGTGGTCCCCCGAGCATTTATCGAGCCCTTGCCGACCGCGGCGGCTCTGGCGCGCATCGACCTGTGCTTGGTGCTCGCGCAGGGGCTGGCGCACATCGATCTGCGGGTCCTCCCCTTCGCGTGTCAGGCGCTTCAGGCCGCGCTCGATGCCGGCGAACCCGAGCGACTCCAACGCGCCTGTGCTCTATTCGTGATCAACACCGTCGAGTACCTGCCGAACCCGCTGGTGGGGCCGGTCCTCGCCTTGTGCCGGGACCTCACGGACGCCAAGCCCGATCCGCTGGCCGTGGCCCTCTTCGAAACCGCGGTGGCCGAGAACGCGCACTTCGAGGCCGACTTCGTCGGAGCCGAGGCGGCATTCGAGCGGGCCGAAGAGACTCTCCTGCGATCCTGTCCAGGCGCGAGCCGTGAGCTGGCGACCGCGCGCGACCTGGCGGTGTTCGTGCAGTATGCGCAAAAGGGGGACTTCCACACTCAGCTTGAACGGACCCAACGTTGGCTAGCCGAGGCCGAAGCATCGCGCGACATCTTTCACGCGAGCATGTTGCGGGTCGCGCACGCCATCGTTTGGATCGCGCAAGATCAACCGGAGCTGGCCCGCTCCGAGCTGCAACGCGCGCAGGCCGGCTGGTCGGGTGAAGGCGGTGTCCTGGAGGTGGCCGTCGCCCTCTACCACGACATCATCGATCGCTACGAAGAGCGGGACATAGGGGCTGGCGACGCCGACCCGATGCGATCGTCACTGTTGCGGAGCCCGGCCGCGCAGACCCCGTTTCTCAGCGGATACCTCGGCTTACAAAGCGCGTGGGGGGGGCTGCGCGCGATAGCGAACGGCCGGGCGGGCGTTGAGCGAGCCGCCGAGATACGTGAGACCGTGGCCAGCCTACGGCTCCTGGGCCTCCCGCTGTGGTCGGCGGTGGCTGACGCGCTCGAATCGAATCTCGAGTACTTGGAGGGCGCGCAAGAGCGCGCCATTCGGCGGCTGGGCCAAGCGGAGGAGAAGTTCCGGCGGCTGCACATGCTCTGTCTGGCGGCCTGTGCACGCAAGCGGCGCGGTCAGTTCGTCGGCGGGGAACTGGGCAAGCGCCTCGATGGCGAAGCCGATGGCGCGTTGCGCGTCCTCGGGGTGACGAATCCCACCCGCTGGACCCGAGCCTATTGGTCCATGTTCGACGTCACGGCGGCCGTGCTCCGCACCGACGACGGCGAAGGCGACGGCGCCATCGGAGCGAATGGCGCCGTCATGACGTCTCGGCCTGGAGACGCCTGAACTGCAGGCGCAGAGCGCGCGCCGAGATGTGCAATCGCTCCGCCGCCGCCGCCAGATCGCCGCTACAGGACGCGATCGCTGAGCGGATTTCCGCGACCGGAATATCCTGCGCTCGACGCACAACCGCGCTGCCGTCGAGTCTGCGGTACAGATAGCTCTTCGAAATCCCGAGCCGCTTGGCCGCGCGCTCGCGCCTGAATCCTTCAGCCTCCAATGCCGCCAATATCTGGGTGTCGGTCAACTCTTCGGAGCGCGACTCAGGGGGCGTGGCAGAAAGCAGAGGCGGCACAATGCCGCCCTCCGAAGGCACCGTCTCGGAACGCGGGCGAATGATCTGGCGAAGCTCATCGCCGATGCGGGCGCGGGCGAGCCCTCGGTTTTCGATCGCGAACTTCAAGGCGACGTTCGCCAGCTCGCGAACGTTTCCGGGCCAGTGATACATCGCCAGAAGCGCAACGTAGCGGCCGGGCACGAACGGCTCGGCCGCGTCGGACCCGGTCGCCAGGCGGTGCCCTTCGCCCATCGAGCTCATCCGTTCGCGAAGCAGATGAAAGAAGAGCACCCCGATGTCGTCGCGGCGGACTCGCAACGGGGGAACGTGGATCTCGTAAGAGAAGCGCCGCAGCAAGGGCTCTCGAAACTCCCGGCGCGCGACGGCGGATTCCAGGTCCGAGTCGGTGGCGGCGACCAGCCGCACGTCGACTTTCTTGATGGTGCCGCCCACCGGCTGAATCACGCCCTCTTGCACCGCACGCAGAAGTAGGGCCTGAACCTCGAACGAGACGTCTCCGATCTCGTCGAGAAACAACGTGCCGCCATCTGCCTGCGAGAAGTATCCCTTGCGCTCCTCGGAGGCGCCCGTGAAAGCCCCGCGCCTGTGACCGAACAATTCGGAGGCCGCCATCGTGGGTGGCACGCCCGCCACGTTGACGGCGACGTAGCTGGAGGTCGCACGCCGGCTGAGCTTGTGAATGGCCGTCGCGACCAGCTCCTTGCCGACGCCTGTCTCGCCGCGAAGCAGCACCGGCACGTCGAGATCCGCGACGCGGTGAATCTGCTGGCGGAGCCTGCGCATGACCGAGCTCTCGCCCACCAGTCCCATGACCGGAGCGGGCGCCGGCTCGATGAGCTCGAGCCACCCGATCCACAACACCAAGTCCCGACCGATGAGAACGATGACGCCATCCCTCACCTCGCCCGCGGACATCACGCGATCGCCGCGCAGCGGAGAGCCGTTGATCTCCACCCCCGGCGAAGCACCGGCGTAGTGGATTCGCAGGCCGTCATCGAAGCGGCCGATCTCCAGCGGGTTGCGTGTGATGCGGCTGCTGGCGAGCGGCCCCGCGAGCGCGCCAGCAGCCGTCCGAAAGTCCGGCACCAGTCGGTTGAGGACGACCGATCGTGCCCGGCCGGCATCGGCGTCGGCTTCGGCGTCGAGCAGTGGCGCAAAATCGCCCACGCGACGCGGGTCCGGGTGCGCCAGGACGCGCGCAGCCACGCACCGCCGGCTGCCACCGTCGGTCGCGGTTGCGGATGACAAGGTCGTTTCGAACTCGCCCATCGGACAGACTATATCTGCAGCGGCGATGGGCGAGTTCAAGAAGTGTCCGACCCGAGATTGTCAGAGGGGTGCAAGCGCCCAAGCCCTTGCCGCGAGCCCGACCCTCTAGAACATCCAACCGGCGCCAAGCGCCAGACCCGCGTAACCGATCTCCGCGCGCACGACCAGGCCGGCGGTGACTTTGTACATGGCCCCGGCGGCGCCGTTGAGGAAGAGGGGCGAGTAGTTGGGATAGATGGCCATGCCATTGTATGACCAGCGGCTGTAGCCGAGCTCGACCTTCGGGTAGATGGCGAACTCGTTACTCAGCCAGATGTCCCACATGATCCCTCCCGCCAGCCGATACACCTGATACGACCAGTTGTATGCGTAGTTGGACTCTGACCAGTGAATGTAGTCGAAGGCAAATTCTGCCGCGAATCCATCTCGAACCGTCGGATTGTTGAGGATAGAACCGATGCCGAGGGGCAGGGCAAATCTGACACCAATGCCATAGCCCCCTGAGTAGCTGAGGATGCCGAGTGCGCTCGGTCCTTTCAGATCGGGAGCAGGCGCGGCGATCTGCGTGGGCGGGACCGTGGCCAGGTAGCCGGATGGAGACGCAGGGGGCGTTCCGGCGACCGCGGTCTCCGTCGACGAAAAGTTGGCGCTTGTTGGTTGGGGCACCCCGGACGACCCGGGTGCACCCGAAGGGTCCACGGCTAGCGCGACGCGTGCGAACAGGGTGACCAAGGTGGTGACGAATATGAAGATTCGCATGGTGAGTTGTCCTCCAATCGGGTCGTAAACTAGTTCGCACGGGGCAGGGAGCTCTTCAGCCCATCAATGAGCTTGGGCACCAGGGCGGCGCGGGCCACGTCCAGCGTCAGCCGGGTTCCATCGGCCGTGGCGATCAGCCTTTGCTCCAGCTCGAAGTGGACCTTCATCTCTGTCATGTGTTGCGCCTTTGACTGCCCCATATCCGAGCCGCCAGATTCGCCGCGGGTCATCGATACCTGACGAAGCCCGCTCTGCGAGCCACTTGCGCTGTCTGTCCGCACGCCCCCAACGGCCTTCTTGCCGAGCTGCAGATCGATGACCATCTGATAGGCGCTGGTCTTGGTCATCACGCCAATGACCGCCCCGACCGCGACGCCTCCTACGGCGCCTCCGATGACTGCCGCCGCGGTGGGGGCGCCGGCTGCCTTGATCCCCACTCCGGTGCCAACGCCGCCCGCAATGGCACCAAGACCCGCAAGGGCGCGGTCACCCTCCGCGGTCCCGGCCTCGGTGAAGATCCGCAGAGTGGCCCACAGGACGTAGTCAGCCTTGGAGTGATCCTTGGTGTGAACGTAACCTCGAGCCTCGACTCCCCTGATGATGTTTGAATAGACGAAGTCTTCGAACTCTCCGCCCTGCGCGGTCTGGTCCTGGAACTCCACGTAGACGAGGCTGTGTCCGGGGGCGGGAGGATCGACGCGGACGCCGGCTATCATGTACCGCAATTCTGTGTGCGTCGTTTGTGGCGTGGCGGCTGCGCACCCGGCGAGCGACGCGACGAGAAGTACTACGGAGCAAAAGATAGGCGGCTGAATGGCACGATAGGGCTTGAGCATCACGGGTCCTTTTGGTTACGAGTTCAGGTAGTTGTTGTTTTGAAAGTGCGCGTGCGCGTGAAAGCGGACGACGGCAGTGGGTGCTGATGGGTGTGCCGCGCCCAGGCTGAGCACGCGTACCCGATCCACTACGCAATCGGTGGGCCGCCTGCGGAAGGCAAGCGGCCGCGGTCAAGGACCAGTAAGGACGAGCGCCACGAGCGGTAAAACCACCCGAGAGTCGATCCCCGGACGCGTCAGAGACAGTCTTCGAAGACCGTTCGAGAACGGTCCAAACTTCTGGCGCAGCTCTTCGATGAGCGTCTGTCTCCCCGATCCCACTTGCGCCTTCGACGCACACCAGCCCCGGTCACCCGCGCTCGACGCGGCCGACGGCCTCAAGCAGCGAGCCA
>PMNO01000272.1:0-4113 GCA_003161835.1 Myxococcales bacterium
TCGGGCGAAGCGCCCGGTGTGGTCATCACAATCTGTGACACCCCAGCGACGCGGGCCGGGATGGCTGTCATCAGGACGGTCGATGGGTACAGCGCCTTACCCCCAGGAACGTAAATGCCCGCGCTGGCCAGCGGCGTTACCCGCAGGCCCACCCGGATTCCCGGCGATTCCTCCATTTCGAAGGATGGATAACGCTCCTTTTCGTGAAACGCCGTGATGCGCCGCGCGGCATGCTCCAGGGCGGTCCGCACCGCGGGATCGATGCGGGCGGGTGCGTCCTGCCATTGTGCCGGCGGAATTTCCAGTTGATCCAGGTGCCGCTTCTCGAACTTGAGAGTCAACTCGCGGATGGCGTCGTCTCCGCGCGTCCGTACCGCGCGAATCACCTCGCGCGCCGCGTTCTCGATTTCCACGGGAATTGATGCCGCGCGGTCACAAAACGCTTGAACACTGCTGGCGAAGTCGGCATCGGCTCGGGCCACAATCCGAATCATCGCGGCAGCATAGAGCTTTTTCCGCCGAATGCCACGCGATGGCCGGTTCGCGACACCGCGGTGACGGGCCGGCGAATTTTCCGTGCGCCACGCTGGTAAGCAACCGACTCTACATGAGTGGGTACCATGACTATGCAGGCGCGGAATATGCACAGGGAGATCATCGTTTGATGCACGCTGCGACAGCCCTCAAGTCCCAATCCAAGGCCATCATCACCGCCAGGACCCTGGCCATGCGCGCTGGGCATGCATCGCCGCCAGCCCGTGGGCCACAAAAGGCCTGCTCCCCGGCCGCCGAAACGGTGGCCGCCAGCAGCGCCGGTAAGCCCTTGGTGGCGCCGATTTGGGAGGTTTCCGTGGACGGGGCACGCGAGCCGGCACCGGATGGCCGAGACATAGCGGCCCTGTACGAACGGCACGCGCCAGCGATATACGCGCATTGCCGGAGGCTCTTGGGTTCGGCCGCCGCTGGTCGCGATGCGCTCCAGGAGTCCTTCGTACGCGTCCTGCAACATCACAGCGTCCTCGGGCCGGGTGATCAGGCCCTGAGGTACCTGTACCGCACGTCCACCAACGTGTGCATCAACCTCCTGCGCCAGCGATCGGTGCGGGAACGTGCCGCGCCGCTCATCGCCGCCCGCATCAACGCCGCGCAGTCAAACCAGCCGGTCCCAGGGGATCGCGAATTCGTGAGAATGTTACTCGAGCAGTGTGATGAAACGGCGGTCGCCGTGGCGCTCATGCACTTTGTCGACGGGATGACCCAGGTCGAGGTTGCCGCCACCTTGGGGATCACCCGGCGCACGGTCTACAACCGAATCAGGAAGATCGAGCGCCTGGCGGCCGACATGTTGGATTCGAATCTCTCGACCGCCGAATCGCCCGAGCAAGTCGTCCGCTAAGCCCACAGGCTTCNNTCTGATGTCCCCTCCGGACTCGTTCTTCAGTCTCGCCAATGTGCTCAGCCTGTCGCGGGTGCCGCTGGGCCTGTTGTTCGCGGTGGTTCTGGTCGCGCCTTGGGGTGGGCCTTGGCTTGCGCTGGTGGTCCTGGCGGTGGCTGGCGCAAGCGACGCGCTCGACGGTCACGTCGCCCGGCGCGCGCACGCCCGGCGCCAGGGGCGGTTGCACGCCGCGACACCCGCTGGAGTCGGCTCTTGGCTGGATCCCATCTGTGACAAAGTGTTCGTGGCGACGGTGCTGGCGGCGATCTGGGTTCACCGGCGGCCACCGCTCACGTTGTTGGCCCTGGTCCTGGCGCGCGAGTTGGCTCAGCTCCCCTTGTCCGTGATCTACGCCGCGATTCCGTCCCTGCGCCGGTGGCTGCGCTACGATTTTCGAGCCAGCATTCTGGGAAAAGCCGCGACGGTGGCGCAGTTCGTGGCCATCACGGCGATCCTATTTGGAAGCCCGGCCACCCCGTGGGCCGCGGGTGTCTCGTGCGTCCTGGGCGTTTTAGCCCTGGCGGACTATGTGCATCGGGCCGTCAAGCTNNTCGGCGATCTCGGTCAGCTCGGAATCGGTCAAAGGCAGGGGGTTGCTCTTCATGCTGCTGGCGATCTTCGCCTTCTCGACCAGGCTGGGGATGTCCGTCCGCGCCATTCCGTGGCTCCGCAGGGCCGGAATGTTCAGGGCACGGCACAGCTCCGCGACGAAGGAGATGCCGTCCTCGGCGCGCACGTCGGTGGCGCGTGCGCCTGTCAAGAGGGCCGCCAGCTCGTCCATGCGCGCCAGCGCGAAATGGCCCGGCGCGCGCGCGCGCATGGCCCGCAAGTTCACGTCCAGGACACCCGGCAACAGGGCCGCGCAGACCGCACCATGCGGCGCCGCGAACATGCCCCCGGCCGGCGCGGCGAAGCCGTGTACCGCTCCAAGCCCCGCGTTCGCCAGGCACAGGCCGCCGCACAGGCTGGCCAAAGCCATGTCCGCGCGCGCCTCGTGATCCGTCGAGAGCCCGTCCGTGTACGCCCGCCGCAACGAGCGCGCCGCGCGTCCGATCCCGTCCCGCGCCAGTGCATCGCTGATGGGGTTGGCGCGAATGGAAATGAATGGTTCGATCAATTGCGAAAGAGCGTCCACGCCGCTGCTCGCGATCACCGCGGGCGGCGCGGCCGAGAGCAAGTCGGGATCGATGACCGCCANNGCGGTGGTGGGAATCGCCACGAATGGCAGCGGTGCCACGATGAGCGCGCGGCCGGCGCCGACGACCTCGAGGTAGTCGATCGGATCCCCACCGTTGGTCGCCAACGCGGCGATCGCCTTGCCCGTATCGAGGGCACTGCCTCCGCCGATCGCGATCACCGCGTCCGCACCCGCATCGATGATCGCGCGCACGCCCGCCCGTGCGATGTCTATGCTGGGTTCATCGCCGACCGCGAAAACGTGCGCGGCGATGCCTTGTGCGGCCAAACCGGCGATGAGAGGCGTGGCCCGGTCCTGGCTTCGACCGGTGACGACCAGGACGGTGCGGGCACCGAACCCGACCACGGCGGCGGGAACCTGGTGGCGCACCCCGGGACCGACCAGAATGCGGCCGGCCGTCGCCAGCTCGAAGATCACCAGCCCGCATCCTCGGGGAAAATATTGGTGAGACGGCTGCTGGTGCGGGGCTCGGCCATGAGATCCGCGACCGCGACGCGCCAAGCCTGGTAGTGACTCGTGGCCTTGTGCGCGTCGGGGGCGCCGGCGTCGCGGTACACCTCGATCAACACGAAGCGGGTGGGATCATCGCGATCCTGAAGCACGTCGAACCGGGCAACGCCTGGCTCCTGCACGCTGGCCCGTGCATTGTCGAGGGTGGCCCCCCGAAACGCATCGACGCCGTCGGGTTTGACGTGAACGAACACTTGAACGATCAGCAGCGTTGTGGGCATGGCGGCGAAAATACTCCATTGTCCGCGGCCGTGGGCCACGGAATTGCGGCCGGTCGTCGATGGGAATAGCCTGACGGCAGATGGACCCCGTCGCCGCGCGCCGGTCTTGGTTGCCCCGCGCTGGTACCCCTGGCTATCACGCTCTGTTGGTCGCNNCTGGGCAGCGCTGTCACCTACGGATATGGCGCCGAGGGGAAGCACGGCGCCAACTACATGCAAACGTTGGCGGCGTCGGTGGCGTCGCTCTCCGGCATGTGCGTGTTGGTGCAGGCGATGGTCTGGCTGGGCATGCCGCTGCCCGCTCCCTGGAAAATGATCACGTTCTTCTTTTGCGTGGGCATGTTTGGGGTAGGCGTCGGCATGCTGTACACGCCGCTGCTGGTCGATCGCCTGCAGCTCGAATACCCATCCGGGCACGCGGTCGCGAACATCCTGCGCGCTCTCACCGATCCCGGGCTGTTGCGTCGATCGATAGGCAAACTGGGTGGAGGCACGCTCGCTGGAGCCGCCGTGGCGGGCCTGGCGGAGCGCTTTCGGATGATTGGCGATACCCACATTTCGGCTTCGAACATGGGCGCTGGGATGGTGGTCGGTTCGCGCAACACCGTCCCGGCCGCCATCTATGGAGCCATCGGCTTTGCCCTGGTGCCCGTGCTGCGCGCGCACGGCTGGCTGGGAGCCCGCGATCCCTTTCGCAAGATTGGATTCCTGACGGCGCTGGCGATGATCCTGGGTGCCGCGCTGGTCGA
>PMNO01000272.1:4141-14235 GCA_003161835.1 Myxococcales bacterium
TCTTCGTCTACATCAACGGCATCTCGTGCGGCATCACGGATTCGAATCCGATCTCCAGCGCCTTCGTGGTGTCGGTTCTTCTGATGTCCGCCCTGGGTTTGAAGAACCCCATCGTGGCCCTGATCTCGTCGAGCGTGCTGTTGCTGTCCTGCTCGGTTGGCGTCGACATGCAGCAGGATCGATCGACGGGATGGCGTCTGGGGACGAACCGGCTCAACCAGTTTCGCTACCAGGTTCTGGGAGTCGCCATGGGCGCGGTGCTTTGCGTGGTGTTGGCGGGGCTGTTCCTGAAGGCCTACCCCGTGCTGGCCATCGACAGCTACGCCCATCCAGAGGCCGACATCCGTGGGTGGCAATCGGCGATGACCTTCAAGTTCGTGGGCGCCATCCGCGATCTCGGACATCTACCCCCCTACAAATTGGTCGCGATCGGGATCGGCCTGAGCCTGGGATTCGCCATCGAAATTGGACGCAAGCTCGTGCGCGGGTCGTCCCGCTATCGGGCCTTCGTCGCGCGCGATGCCCGTGGGCGCGCGGTGGGCTGGCTGATGGATGTCGTCGTGTTGCCCAGCCCCTACGCGGCGTCGTTCGGTGGCTTCGTCGATCTACCGACCTCCTGCTGGTTCGGCCTCGGAGGTTTGCTCCCGTCCATCCTCGGGTTCATTCACGACCGCCGCCGCCGCGGCGGCATCCAGTCGACGGGCGAGGTGTTGCCCGAGGATATGAGCACGGCATCGCTGGTGGGCGGTGGCCTGATCGCGGGCGAATCATTGTTCGCGCTGGGTCTGGGCCTCTACGGATTGCTGCACTTGCTGTGAGCAGCGACGGCCGGGCATTTTCTCGCATCCATTTCCAGAGTGCCCGATCTCGATCCGGTCGATGCGGATCGCATGAGCTCGCCGGCTAACCAGGCTTTGCAGCGCGGCCGGCGGCCGACCCGCCGCTGAGCAGCAGAGGGAACAGCACCCAACCAAATCATCGTTTCATGCGGCATAGAGTACGAGCCCGGAAACAAAGACTTGATGGCCAGACCCGCGGACAGTCAGTTCGTGCCAGCCAGGCGTGAGGGGTGTTGCCGCATCGACGATGAATTCGTCCGTCCAGACTTCGAGTCCTGATATTTTGGAAAGAACAATCTTGGTCCGCCGGCTCACCGCACCCCCGATTTCAACCTCGATGATTCCTTCGCCCCCACGGACGCGCGCGCGTCCGACGATCCTGTCCGTGGGCCGCGTCAGAAGCACCTGGACGCGGGACAAACGAACGACCTCCGGCATCTCGCCTCCATCCTGAAGGTCGCCCGCTCTCGCCAGTTCGATGTCCGTCAATGCGTGCGTCGACAGGCACGAGAACACCAATTGCTTCGGCGGACCGACCGACTCGGCGGCCAGAATGTTCTCAATCTCACATTCCAAGGCCGCCCCGTCCGCGATGGAACACTTTTCTTCCCGGTCGACGATGCACTTCTCCAGCAGCGCCAGCGTCGCGGCTATCCCGCGGACGCCCGAAAATCTATCGCGAATCACCTCGGCCGCGCGAGATAGCTGCGACGCCATCACGTTCTCGCCGGTGAGCAGATAGTAAATGACCTTTGCTACCGCGAAGACATCGACGTTGGTCGAATATTTCCGCTCCTCGCCGAACTGCACCCAGTCCGGGACCCAGTCGCGACTGTGTGCGGGCTCGACCATCGTGAGGTGGTCCGCTTCCGGCGTGGGAGCGACGATGCCGAAATCGCCAAGAATCAAGTTTCCGCTCTCGGTGACGAAGATGTTCCTGGGCTTGACGTCGCGATGTACCGCGCCGCCTCGGTGGACCAGGCCCAACGCTTCCGCCAGAGGGCAGATATCGGCAAGGATCGCCAGCGGCTCCCCCAAGTACCTGTCCCGGTTCGCCGGCTCCGCCAGCGTGCCGCGGGGGTAATACTCCATGGCGAACCACTGGGGAGCTGCGCCGCGATCTCGGTCTATGAAGCGGATGAGCGCCGGGTGGACGTACTGCTCCGTCGCCTCTACTTCGCGCCGGAATCGCTCCTGGTCTTCCGGACGATCGAAATCACGGTGCGGGAGCTTGACCGCCGCGATTCCGTCTTTGTCACGCGCGGCTGCGAGAATGCTTGCGAGGGGACTGCCGCCTCCGCCGGACGGACTCATCCCGGTGGATGAGTAGGAGTCGATGGCGGTCTGCACGCGCTGGTTGGCGCAAAGCAGGACCAGTCCCCCGCCGCCACTGCCGAGCTCGCGGATTGGAATCCATCCCGAACCATCGAGCCTGGCGTACGAGGATTTTGTGGAATCGTCGGCCACGCTGATCAGTATGCCGCATATCTGCGGCTGCATTGGGCAATCGTCGTGCGCCGCTGGAAACGGCGACGGGCGTTCGATGACTGCGCTAGGTCCGACGCATGGCCTCCGCGATGCGGCGGGGCAGCTCGGCGTCGCGAATGTCTTCGACGGTGGATGGCAGCGCCAGTGACCAATTGGGCCAGCTCGTGGTCGTGCCTGGAATGTTCGGTTGTTCGGCAACCGCCAAGGCGTCGTCCAAGGTCGCCAAGAGGATACGCGACGGTGCCATGGCCAGCGCCTTGTGGATCGCGACGATCACGTCATCCAGCTTTCCATTCGCCAATACGCCGGGAAGCGCGGCGAGCTTCTGCCGGAGTGCGTTCAGCCCCTCTTCGTGCGGGGTCACCCCGGCGCTTCGTGCGTGTTCGAGCGCGGCTCCCGTCCAGATCCCGGCGATGGTGGCCAGATCGTGCGTGGTCACGCTCGACAGCGCGAGCTCGGGGAACTGGGGCGGCGGCTCCGATTCGAAAAATAGCAGCCGATACGAGAGCAGGCGACACGCCGCCAAGACTTCCCGCGTGCCGGGCAAAACCGTACCCAAATCCTCACCGACGATGGTGGCCCGGGCGCGGTGACTCTCAAGCGCGATGATCGCCAGCAGCTCCTCGGCGGGATAGCTCACGTACGTGCCGCCCTTGTTCCCGAGGCTGCGTGGGATCCAGAACAGGCGGAACAACCCCATGACGTGGTCGATGCGCAGGCCCCCCGCGTGCCGCAACGACGCCCGAATCGTTTCGATGAACGGGGCATAGCCAGCGGCGCGCAACTTGGCCGGGATGAAGGGCGCCAGGCCCCAGTCCTGGCCATCCAGATTGAAACCGTCAGGCGGACAACCAATGGAAATGTCCTGCGCGAGCATGTCTTGCCAGCACCACCCGTCGGCGCCGGCGATATCGAACCCCACCGGAAGATCGGTGATGATCTTCACGTCCGTCGACGCCAAACGAAGCTGGTCGTCGAGCAACCACTGAACCCACGCGTGAAAACGAACGCGCGGATCGTCGGCCATGAGGCGGCGGACGGCTGGCCCGGCCGGGTGGCGGAACTCGGTTGGCCAGCGTCGCCAGTCCTTGCCGTGCCGTTCCGCCAGCGCGCAGTAGGCNNGATCTCCAATGCCCGCAGCTTCAGGGGAGCGATACGGTTTCGGTCGATGCGTCGCTCCGCGTTCAACGCACGGGCCTGGGCGCCGATGAGCGCGATCTCGTCCCCGGCGGCCATCGCGCCCGGAATGTCCTCGATCCGCAAGTACAAGGGGTTGCGATAGCGCCGGCTGGATGGATAGTAGGGCGATGGCTCGACCGGGCTCACCGGTGCTGGTGCCGAGAGGGGATTCACCATCACCGCCCCGCCTCCGAGCTGCCGGGTCCAGGCACCCAAATCCCGCAGATCTCTCAGGTCGCCGATGCCCCAACTGGAGCGGGAGCGAGCGGCGTAGAGCTGGATGGCCCAACCCCAGATCTTCAGATCGTCCGGCAGAAAGCAGATGCCGGGCGAGACGATCAGGTCGAGGGGCGAGGCGTTGTCGCCCCCGGTTCCGGTGCGCGACGTTGCGGGCCCCCGCGGCGTGAGCTTGTGGTAGCCGGTCGGCAGATCGGGCGGCAAAATGCCATCCGGCCCGACGGCGAGGGTGGTGCCGTCCTCGAGGTCGAGGCGCAGCGCTTGGCCCCCCGCCGCCACGCTCGCATGGTCACCCGCTCGGACCACGAGCACCCGCGCCGGCGCCGGTACGGCGGGCGCCCGCGGATCGACGCCCATCGCGCGCAAGATCTCCGCGTGGGTCTCGTCGCTGGTGATTCGTTCAACGCCGAAGGCGTCATGGAATCGATCTTCAATGCCCCAGGAGTCGGCTGCCATGGATGTCGTCTTCTGCCGCTCGGTCGCGCCGGGGGGGCGGCCTGGACGTCAGCGCTTCCAGGCCCCGCGCAGGTCGCGCTGACGCGAACCACCGCGTGTCAACGCACCGAACAGGAGACCCCGAAAAACCATGACGAAGTGAACTGATACCAGCATGGGTATCTGCAAGTAAATCGGCGCGCGAGAAAACAAGGCATAGAGTCCCATGCCGTCGTTGTTGGGGGCAAGCAGGGCAGAGATATTGAGGACCACAAGCCCGGCGGGGCCGCGCAACATTCCGAGCGGGGCCAGCAGCGCGAGCGCGAACAGCACATTCGGCAGCAACCACTCCAGCCCGTGCTTGGAGATGAACCGCCCGGATTCCATGAGCAGCTGAAAAGATCGCGCGGTTCCCTGATACAACAATTCGGGGACCGGATTGAAAAATACGGTCATCGCCAGTCCGAACAGCGCGATCACGATCGGAGCCTTGCCGCCCGACGCCGGCGCGATCAGCTGGGTGAGGATCAAGTCGATGATCCAGAACGCGAACAAGACGCTGACGACGTCCCAAAAACGCGCACCGAAACTCTGGCGGAGATCCGCGAATTTCACTCTTGTTCCCGACACCACCTGCGAGATCAGGTGGATATAGCTGGAAAAGCAGGCCGCCAGGACCAATCCCAGCACGAGGCCGCCGGCGCGCCCGAGCGGCCCCACCAGCTGTCCCACCACCATGAAGATGCCGGCGTACAACACCAGAGAGAACATCACGGGCCACGCTGCGAGGCCGCGGCGAATCGCCAGGCCCGCCGCGTCGCCGTACAGTCGCATCACACCGAACACCCGATCAATCTAGCATTTTCAAGTCGTCCTCGCCGGCAGAGCCACGGCGAGAACATACATCGCTTGGCACTGGTGGTAGATTCTCCGACCTTCAATGGCGCACGGCCGCTATACGATCGTCGGTAAGCTGGCTGACGGCGGAATGGCCGAGATCTTTCTGGCCATGCAGCACGGGGCCGAAGGATTTCAAAAGCCGGTGGTGCTCAAACGGGTGCTGACCGCGTTTTCGGCCGATCCGCAATTTCGAAACATGTTCTTGGACGAGGCTCATATTTCGATGAGCCTGAGTCACGGAAACATCGTCCAGGTCCTGGACGTCGGCGTTTCTGGGGACCGCACCTTTCTGGTGCTGGAGCTGGTGGAAGGTTGGGACCTGGAGCAGCTCCTTGAGCGCGCGGGGGCCACCGGTCCCGACCACCCGTGGCCCCCCTCGCTGGCGCTTCACGTGACCGCCCAGATCTGCCGGGCCCTGTCGTATGCGCACGCCAAGTGTGGACCCGATGGTCGCCCGCTCGGCATCGTTCATCGTGACGTCAGCCCGAACAACGTTCTCATCAGCGAGCAAGGAGAGGTCAAGCTGGCCGACTTTGGCATCGCCAAGGCCGACCGCAAACGCGAACGAACTCTGGCGGGCGTCATCAAGGGGAAGATAGGATTCATGTCCCCCGAGCAAGCTCTGGGGCGGCCCCTCGATGCCCGCGCCGACATTTTTTCGGTCGGCACGCTCATGTACCTGATGTTGACCGGTCGTCGCCCCTTCGACGCCGGCTCGGAGCTCGAATCCATGGTGCTGGCGCAGCGCGCGGAGTACCGCCCGCCCGAGGAGCTCAATCCGTATCTGTCGCCCGAAGCCACCGCCGTTGTGAATCGGGCGATGCAACGCGAACCAGAGCAGCGGTATCAGACCGCCGACCAAATGCTGGTGGATGTCGAGCGCGTGCTGAGGAGCCAGTACCATTCCGCGGGGCAGACGGAATTGAAGCTGTGGTTGGCGGAATTGGCGCGACGAGACCACGTTCCCCCGATTGGTCGGCTGCTCGCGGACGCGGAGGCAGCCCCCTTGTTCGTCGACGAAGGAGGTGAGCTCAGCGTCGGGACTTCGTTGGAATTGTCGGACTTCGACGGGACATCGCTTGCGGCGGCTCCGACGAAGGTCGCGTTGGGGGGCGGTGTGCCCACTCCGGTGAAGCGCGGAGAAACGGACGGACCCCGGGGCGCACCGGTTCCTGCGCCGCTTCTCACCACGGCGATATCCTCGGCACCGACGTCGCCCGCAGGTTCCAGTGTCCCCGCGGGAGTGAGCGATGTGGGGGGGACCTCGAGAACCCCTCCGGCGGTCCCGCAGCCCGCGCCAACGGGCTCTGCACGAGGCCCGAGTCCAACGGGAGTCGGCGGACGGCGGCGCAGAAGCGGTCGGGCGGGGCTNNTTGGGCGCTCTGTGCATGTTGGGCGCGGTGTTCGGCATTCGCTGGCTGGCCCAATGGGCGGGGCGAGAACGAATGGGAATCACGGGCTGGTATCGCCCCTCGGACAAGCCGCCCCTGCCACCGGTCGAATCACCTTCCGACGCCCGGCCGAACGTGGCGTTGCTGGCGGCCACAGGGGACGCGTCAGCTCGGCCCGTTCCTCGATCTCCTGTTCCCGACACGGGAACCGATTCGTCGGTTCAAGCGCGCGCGGCGCCCATCCCCCAGACGGTCGGGTTCGCGTCAGACGCCGGCCGCGAACCCCTTGGCCAGGGCGAATCCGCGCCCTCCGCGACCGCGGTGCCCGAAAGGATGGAAGACGAGGAGACCCTGCTCCTCGGACGCCTGATGCCGGACGCCGCGACGGTTATCGGAGAGGACGAGGCCGAGGAGAATCCGCGCGAAAAAGGGGGGGGTAGCAAGAGTCAGGGCGCCAGCCAAGGTGCCGCGGCAACGAAGCACTCGGAACGATCAGCCGCGAATCCACAAAAGTCGCCGAGCCGATCGCCGCGCGCCGCCGACAGCGAAAAGGGTGGGACCGCTGGCCAGCGCGCGGCGGCCGCCACCACGCGGCCTCAGCCCGTGCAGATTCGAATCACCACCAGTCCGCTGGGCGCGGTGGTGCGCACGAAAAAGCAGGTGCTCGGCCGCACACCCCTGGCGATCCGATTCAATCCGGGCAACACCTACGAGCTGACGTTCGTGAAGAGCGGCTACGTGACCAACAACCGCAAGCTATCCGTGTCCGCGGGCAAGCCCCAAAGCATCAGCGTCGCCATGAAGAAATCGCCTCGCCCCCGGCGCGGTTTCTTGCGCGGCCGGTGACGGTTCAGATCCCGCCGCGCGACCAGCGACCTCGCTGACGTCCCTCGCCCAACGGGGAAGCGTCAGACGATGTTCGCAAGAGCGGGGGTGGAGTACGCCGCCGGGCCGAAACTCGTGCGGGTGTCGCCGAAGAGGTTGAAGATCGAAACCAACAGGCCGTTGTGGGACGGATTGTTCGGGTACGACACCCAACGTCCGGTTCGCAGGCCGCCTCCGCCACCGGCCAACATGAACGGCATATTCAGCTTCGCGTGCGTATTCGGCGTCGAAATTTCGGAACCGAAGAACACCACGCTCTCGTCGAGCAGGGTGTGTCCTCCCATGTCGACCAGGGCCATCTGCTGCAAGAGGTACAGGTGCATTTGGGAATACCAGGTATCGATCTGGGCGCACTGGACCGGTTGGAAACCGCCGTCGTGCTGGTAGAAATGGTGGTGCTGCGTCAGGCTCAGCCAGGGGAACGTGTGCTTGGCCTCGGTGTCACTCCATTGCAGCGATACAACCCCCGTCATGTCGCACGCAAGCGACATGACGAGCATGTCCATCATGAACTGGCCCACCATGGGGATCAGCGAATCCGTCGAGGTATCGTGGAGAGAACCATCGTCGGCGGACTGCAGCCCCGAGGTGGGGTTGTAGCCGGTGGTATCGACCTTGGTCGGTGCCTTACACGTCGCCGTCGTCGTGGTGATCACCGTGATGCTCTGTTCGAGTTCTCGAATCTTCGTGAGGTGCTGATCCAATTTTGCTTTGTCGGAAACGCCGAGGCGGGCCGATAGCGCAACGTATTTCTTGTCGACGAAGTCCAGGATGGACCTCTTCCGCGCCATCACGGGGTCGGCGGCGGGCGTAGGTCCCGTGTTTGGCATCAGCGATCCGAACAAATCAGTCCAGATCACTTGGGGATCCAGGCGCGGCGGAATGGGGTTGTACGGGGACGCGTTTTCGAAATTCTGCGAATTGATGGGCGAAAGGAGGCCGTGGGATTTGCCGGTCGCCCAGCGTACCGCCAGCTGAAGGCTCTGCTTCTTCTTGTTGACGGAAAGGCGCGTGGCCAGCACCTGGTCAATGGAAGGGCCCGCCGCATACCCGCTCATGCCACCGGTCTGTGGCGCTCCGGTGAGCCAGCCGTTGATGCCACCCTGGTGCTGCTCGCCGGTCATCGCGCACGATAGCTGAAGTCCGTCGACGATCAGGAGATTGGCTTTGACCGGGTTGAGCGGGGCCAGGATCTGGCCGAAAACCGGCGCGGTTTCCGTACCCGTCGGCCGCCAGTTCGCCATCACTGTTCCGCCCGGCTGAAAGACGGTGACGAACCGCTTTCCCGGTACCCCCGCGGCTCGCACATAGCGACTCGGGCCCATTGCCTCCAACCACGGAAGCGCGATGGCGATACTGCCGGCACCACGTATCAGGGCTCGGCGGCTTAGACGAAACTTTGCCATGAACTGACTCCTTACTGGGCGGCGGGCAAATACAGGAAAGCGTCGGTCTGCGTCAGGGCCAACAACAGCTTCTTCACGTTGTAGCCGGAACTCTTGAACGCCGTTTGCACCGACTGCTGAGTGCAGGCGTCGTCGGTGGAGGAAATGGTTCTCCCGTAGGCGTATTCAAGCCAGTGGGTTGCAAAGCAAGCCTGCGTGCTGTCCGCGCCAGCCAGAGCCTTCACCATCTCCACCGGACCGCTCACCGCTGGTCCGCTGGCGGTACCGTCCGCGAACGGCACCGAACCGCTGGCGTCGATCGTCTCGCCATTTTCCATGTCCCGCCACAGCCCGACTGGATCGTAGTTTTCCAGCGTCAGACCAACGGGATCCATGAACTGGTGGCACGACATGCAAATGGGCATCGTCCGGTGCTTGGCAAAACGCTCGCGCGCGGTGTTCGCGGAGTAGGGATCGGGCGGGACGATCGGCCCGAGCGATGATGGCGGGGGCGCGATGGGCCGGCACATCACCTTTTGCACCAGGAAGGAACCTCGCAACACGGGACTGGTGGTGTTGGAAATAGTCGAACCGGCCAAGAAGCCGCCCTGCAACAGCAATCCAATGCGCTTTGTCGGGTCGGTCGGGACCTTCTGAAGCGCCGAACCGGTCACGGGAGCCATTCCGTAGAAGCTCGCCAACGCGTCGTTCACGAATGTGTAAGGCGCCGTCAAGATATCCGGCCAGGTGCCGGGTCCCTCGAATATTTCGTACTCGAGAAAACGCTGCGTTTCCTGGTGCATCAACGATCCAATCGACGAACTGAACTTCGGATAGACCGTCTTGTCCCGTTCGAGGCCCGTCAGGTTGTTTATGGGCAGCAGGCTGTCGAAGAAATAAGCGACGACGGAATGCGAACGGGGATCGTCCAGCATCTTGGTGGCCTGCGCCAATACACCGGCATTGGTCACCAGCGAGCCCGCGCCCGTGGCCGCGGCGATCGTGGTCAAGGGGGCGTCCGGCGCGGTTCCCCAAAATAGATAAGACAGACGCGTCGCCATCTCCGGCGCGGTGGGGCGTTTGAGCGAGGGCTGGGTCGGATCCGGCGCGCCGAACTCAAGGCGATACAGGAAGTCGGGGGCCTGCAGGACACCTTCCAGAACCGCAGAGATACCCGAGGCAAAGGTATTGTTGGTCCTGACCAACTTGTAGAGCGCGAGGAGTTCGTCGCTCTCGGCGGTGGTGATCGCGCGTCGGTATAGCTTTGGAACGATCGCCGCGATGATCGTCTTGGCGCACGCATCCTCGGTGGCGGTGACGGTTGTAGCGGTGATGGTGCTGCCGCAAGCAGCCAG
>PMNO01000734.1 GCA_003161835.1 Myxococcales bacterium
CGCCCCCACCACCCGCGCGTTCTCGGTCAGCTGCTCGTCGTCGATGATCTTCAGCGCCTCGGCGCCGGCCGCCGCCGCCAGCGGATTGCCGCCGTAGCTGGACGAGGAGCCCGACGGGATGCTCCACGGTTTGGCCTGCGATATCTCGTCGGTGGTCAAGACACCCGACAGCGGGAAACCCCCGCCGAACGCCTTGCCGATGGTGACGATGTCGGGCCGCACGCCCGAGTGTTCGACGCCCCAGCGCCGTCCCGTGCGCCCGAGCCCGGTGATCATCTCGTCGGCGATGAACAGGGCACCAACCTCCTCGGCGATCGATTTGATGGCGGGCAAGAACTCCGGCGGAGGAATCACGTTGCCCGCCGTGCCCTGCATGGGTTCGATGATGAACGCGGCGATCTCGCCCGCGGTCGCGACCTTGGCGTACTGGCGCGCCAGATCAGCGCAGGCGACGCCGCAGCTCGGATATTCGAGCTTGAGCGGACAGCGGTAGCAATCGGCGTAGGGGACCTGATGCGATCCCGGAACCATCGGGCCCAGCTTGTCCTTGAACTTGGACCCCATCAGCGATAGGGCCCCCATGGTCTTCCCGTGAAAGCCGCCCCAAAAACTGATGAATTCGTACTTGCCGGTATGCGACTTGGCCAACCTCAGGGCGCTCTCGACCGCCTCGGCGCCACCCGAATAAAGCTGCAGCCGATGCACGCCGGGCGCGGGCGGCCGCTGGGCCAGGCGCTCGACCAGCTCCACCCGCGCCCGCGACGTGAAAGAGCCGACCGAGGCCTGCGCGACCTGACGCGAGATGGTACTGACGAAACGGGGGTGCGAGTGCCCGAGCGCATTCACCGCGATGCCCCCGATGAAATCCAGGAACGTGTTCCCATCGACGTCGGTCACGGCGCTGCCGCGCGCCTCCTCGACCACGATACCAGCCATCACCGCGTAACCTTGGATGCCGGGCGCCATGTGTGCGTCCTCGCGCGCACGCAGGGCCTTGCTGACGGGGCCCGGGATGGGGGTGCCCAGGCGCGGCCGCTGGTCCTTTGGTTGCGATGGATTGACCGCGCCCACTGCGCCCCCGCCGATACCGCCCCCCGCGCTCGCGTCGGCACCGGCACCGATGGCCGCCCCGCTCGCGGCGCTCGCCGCCCCGGTGACGGCATCCTTGAACGAGCTCTCGTTCTTCATCGGACGCCTTTTCCGAGGGCGACCTTGCCGGCNNTACTGAACATGCAAGACGTTGGCGAACAGGTGCTCGCCGGCCGCGTTCAACCCCAAGCTGACCAAGGCCACCAGGAGATAGCGCGCGATCTGGACCTGAACCGCCTCGCCCTCGGAGTCCCTATAGGTCCAGTGGCGCGCGAGAAAGAAGTTGGCGCCGGCGCCCAGGGTGGCGCCGATCCCCGTGCCCAAGACCGGTGACAGGCCGATGAACTCCACCGCCACGACCATCGTTCCGAAATCGACGCACGTGGCAATGACCGACGTCGTGTGATGGTAGACCCACTGTTTGAGCCTGGGATAAGGCCCCACGCTAAAGCGCCTGCGGCGGGCGCTGGCCGGCTGCCGCGGCGCGTTCAGCGTCGCGATGGCGAATCGCCCGCACGATCGTCCGCAGCCGCGCGATCACCGACACATTCGCGACCACCGCTATCAACCCGATGGCCAAGATCATGGGACACTGGCGAATGATGACCGCGGCATCGGGCCCCGCCAGCGCGCCGGCGAATGGGGTCAAGCCAGCCGCGAACAGCAGATAGATCGCCCGCTCTGCCCGGCGCATGGATCCGCGCGGCGGGGGCACATTCAGCGCCTCGGCCTTCGCGGTCGAATAGCTGACCATGAAGGCCCCGAACAGGGCCGCCAGCGACAGAACGCACAGGACCAGCGAAAACCGATAGTAGATGATCAGCCCGCCCATGAAGAAGAACTCGACATAGCGATCCACGACCGCGTCGAAAGCCTCGCCCGCGTCGGAGGCCGAGCCGCTCCTTCGCGCCAACAGGCCGTCCACCGCGTCACTCAGCGACGCGAAGGTGGCGAGCACGCACGCCAGGCCGAACCATCCCTGCGACACGGCCACCCCGGCAGCCAAGGCCGGAAGCAAAGAAAAGGCCGTGACCATATCGGGAGTGATTCCGGAGCGGTGGAGTGCCGCAACGACCGGGTCCACCAGCCAGTACCCGAACTCCATGAATCGTTTGCCGACGAAGACGCTTCCGCCATCCTTGTCGGCGCGCTCGTGACGCGCGCGCCCCCAAAGAAGCGCCCGTGCCCCGTAGGGCCCCATGGTGGCGCCGACCAGGACCAACATCGCGTACGAAAAAGTAATGTCGCGCATCTACCGCCGGTCAGGCTAACACTAACATCAGCGCTGCAAGCGAAGCTTGCGCCGGTCCGAGGAGAGATCGGCCTCCGCCTCGCCGAGCGGCAGCTCCCGCGAGCCGGCCTTCGCTGATTCGTAGGCGGTCTGGATGAGCTGCACGCACAAGAAGGCCTCCTGGGCCTCGCGCCCCACCCATTCGCCCTTGGCGATCTGGCGCTTGAAATCGTCGAAGAGTGAATTGAACCAGGTCACGTGGCTCGAATCCATCCAGTCCGACGGCGCGTCCAGGCGTTCGAATTTCCACCCGGTCTGTCCTCCGGCGGTGCCTTCGGCATCGGTTCGCAGGCGCGCGACCTCGATGTTGTCGTCCTCGACCCGAATCGCCCCGCGATCGCCGTGAATCGTATACAGAACCTTGCGGACTCCCGCCTGCCAGCTCAGGTGCGCCGATGCCACCCCGGTCGGGAAACGCAGGCTGCAGCTGAGATCGTCCTCGGTGTCGAACGGACCCATGGTGGACATGCGCGCCGAGATGGCGGTCGGATAAGCGCGCAACCACTCGAACGCCAGATAGAACGTGTGGCTCCCGTGATCCATGGCGATCCCGCCGCCCGAGTAGCGCTGCTCGCGTCGCCAGTCGGGACGCCAGTCCGCGACGCCGCGCGCGTGGGTATTTCGAAACGTCTGCAGGGTCACCAGATGGACCCGCCCGATGTCGCCGGACGCGAGCACGCGCCTCACCGCCTGGACCACTGGCGCGTGCTTGTAGTTGTGACAGGGAAACAGGACCCGCCCGGACGATCGGGCCAGATCCAGCATGTCGCGGGCATCGGCGATCGTCGTGGCCAGGGGTTTTTCGCACAGCACGTGCAGGCCGCGCGAAAGCGCCGCCCGCGCGACGTCCGCGTGCTCGGCCGGCGGGGTGGCGATATCCACGAAATCGAGGTTGCCCGCCTCGGCCTCCAGCATGGCAAGGGTGTCGGCATACAACCGGGCGCCGGGGAGTTGCGCCGCCGCCAGTTCTCGCCGACGCGCTGAGATGTCGGCCACGGCTACGATTTCGACGTCGGCGTCGCGAACGCCGGGTCGGGCCTGCGCCATGCGCTCGCGGTAGGCCGCCACATGTCCTTTCTCCATGATGAATCCGTAGCCAACAATCGCGCCCCGCAAAGTTTTCTTCATGCTCTTCTTTAGATCCGTTCAGTGTCCGGGGTCACAGCCCCCAGGAAAAATGAACCCAATTAATTCGCGATCCGCGCCGCCAGGTCAAGAACAGTTAACAACCGGGGGCCCGGGGGGGGCCCGCAGAGACCGGTCCCGCGCCAAAGCGCGTTGACTCTCCGCAGCCCGCCGACTAGCTTGCAGCCCCATGATCGGTGAGATTTTGAAGGCCGCGGACCCGGAAACCTACGAGTTTTGCCGGGCCGAGGAGCGACGCCAGGCGGAAAAGATTCGCCTCATCCCCTCTGAGAATTATGTCTCCAAGGCCGTTCTGGAAGCGTCTTCGTCGGTATTCACGAACAAATACAGCGAAGGCTATCCCGGCAAGCGGTACTACGAAGGGCAGCAGGTCGTCGACCCCCTGGAACAGATGACCATCGATCGCGCCAAGGCGCTGTTCGGGGCGGAGCACGCCAACGTTCAGCCGTACTCGGGCTCGCCGGCGAATTTGGCGGTGTACCTGGCGTTCTTGAAACCTGGCGAAAAGGTGATGGGGCTGGCGTTGCCCATGGGTGGCCACCTGACCCACGGGTGGAACGTTTCCATCACCGGGAAATACTTTGTCTCCGTGGGCTACGGCGTCCGCAAGGACACGGGCCGTATCGACTACGACGAGGTTCGCGATCTGGCCAAGAAGGAAAAGCCACAGTTGTTGTGGGCGGGGGGAACGGCTTACCCGCGCCTCTGGGATTTCCCGGCCATGGCCTCCATCGCGAAGGATGTGGGCGCGCGTTTCGTCGCGGACATCGCCCACATCGCGGGGCTCATCGCGGGCGGCGCCCACCCCTCGCCGATCGACGTGGCGGACGTGGTGACCACCACGACCCATAAAACGTTGCGCGGTCCTCGGGGCGGCATGATCCTCTGCAAGGCGGAGTATGCCCAGGCGATCGACCGCGCCGTGTTCCCGGGCCTGCAAGGGGGGCCGCACGTACACAATACCGCTGCGCTGGCCGTCGCCCTGAAAGAAGCAACGCACCCGTCTTTCCGTGACTACGCCCACCAGGTGGTGGCCAATGCGCGCGCGATGGCCGAGGAGCTCGT
>PMNO01000395.1:0-5445 GCA_003161835.1 Myxococcales bacterium
CGCCCCGCGCGCCCCACGGCGTCCCGCGCGTCTGTGGTCAGCTCGAAGCGCGCCAGGTCGATCTGCGCGGCCACCAGGTCGACGAGGTCGGTGGCCGCGATCTTGGCGACTTGCCCCAAAGATAGCGGGACCGCCCTCGCGGACCCTGTCACCGACGTCGTCACGCCATCCTCTCCGTTCGTCCTACCCTGGCTCAGGGGTTGGCCCCTTCGCGTGCGAGCGTCGACGTGGAGGCATGATTGTTCGACTCTACGTCCTCCGCGTCGTTGGAAGATTTCGCCCGCAACTCCCTCAACCGCTGGCCCAGATCGTCGCGCAGGTCCTGCCCGGATTTGGGGGCGAGGAGCAGCGCGACTCCGGCGCCGCACAACAATCCGATCCCGAGCATGCTCAAGCTGCCCAGCATGCGTTCACTGGCGGTCGGCTTGGTGGTCAGCCCCAAGATGCCCAACAGATCGTCCTTGCTCATATCCTTGATGTCCGAAAGTTTCATGGCTGAAGTCTCCTGGTTCACATGGTTGCGTTGCTGTTCGAACGGGCCGCAGAACCGGTCTTTCGCCGGCCCGAGTCGTCACTATCAGGGGCGGAGAGCGCCCTGCCCTGCGCGATGTCGAAAATTCCTTGGGTGAGGAAGGGCACCACCGCGAGACGGAGGGCGAGCTTCACCCCCGTCGCCACGAGGCGCGCGGTCAGTGGCGAGAACAGCCCACCGCCCAGCAGATAACCCGCGGCGACGGCAACTGCCGCAGACCGGCCCGGGTGGGCGCTGGTCTTGTCCAGCACGTCGGATCTCCACGCCCCGGCGCGTCGCGACCACGACCGCACGCCATCGGCGGTATCGGCCATGGCCATCCTCGCGCTCTTCGCGCGTGACCCATTTGGGTTAGGCATGACGGGCCACCTTCGCAAGAATGAAGCCAAGCGCGAAGGCTCCTACCAGAACCGCTCCGGGATTCTTGCGGGTAAATCGCTGAATCTCACCGCCCCATCCGGCCAGCGCCTTTTTGGCGTCCGTCACCTGTTCGGGCAGCTCATCGGCGCGCCGTTCAATCTGATCCACAATATTTGCAACCTGAGACTTGAGTGTCATCACGCTCTCCTTTTTGGAAGTCATCGGACCAGAAACTCTTCAAGCGTCATGCCACGCAAGAACNNGACCTAGCTTGGGCGGGGGGATTGCGCGGTCCGGGCCGAAGAACGCTCGGACCGCGCACTGATTTTGGATGGGCTCCGAAGGAGGGCCCTCGGCGCGCTGCTCGTCAGAACAGGCCCGCGACCGCCTTGAGGAGTCGGTCGAGGTCCACGGGCTTTCTGACCAGGGGCAGACGGATCGGCGCGCGTGCGGGATCGGACGTGGACACCAGGACCGGAATGTCCGACAGGGCGGGCGACGCTTGCAGGGCCTGGTAAAGCTCGGTACCGCTCATGACCGGCATGATGATGTCGAGAATGACCGCACAGGGCCTGGGGACGCGGGGCAAGAGATCGAGCGCCTCCCGGCCGTTCGCCGCCGAGAACACCAGGTACCCCTCATCACTCAAGGCATCCTCCAAGGACTCCCGGATGTCCGATTCGTCATCGACTATCAATATCGCGCGCTGCTCCACCTAGGATGCCGCTCCCGCCCCTGCTCCAGCCAGACTTGGGACGGCGGCGCTATGTGGAAGGTGCCGCGGCAGCTTCACGCAAATGCGCGTTCCCACGACCTCCGAGGATTCCACGTCGATGCTTCCCCGGTGGCCCAGAACAATCTGCTGGCTGATGAACAAGCCCAATCCGAGGCCATTGGATCGTTCCTGCTTTTCATTGACGCCGGACCGAAATGGCTCGAACAGAATCGGCAGAACGGCCGCCGGTACGACGCCCGGGTTTCGCACCTCCAGAATCATTGTCTCGGGGCAGGTTCCGTTCACGTGGATGACGACAGGTCCGGACGCATCGCCGTGAACCAGGGCGTTGCTGACCAGGTTCGACACCAGCTGGTGCAGGCGGTCCGCGTCCCACATGCCCACTGCATCACCAACCGCCTCCAAGATCGGCTGGTCGGGGCCCGCGACCGCCTCGAGTTCCTCGATCGCCAGACGACAAATCCCCAGCAGATCCACCGGCTGGGGCTCGATCGGAATCCCACTGCCCAATCGAATACGCGTAAAATCAAGCAGCTGATCGATCATGCGCGCCATCCGCTCGGCGCTGTTCACGATCCGAGCCGCCGGCTTTGCGACCTTGTCCGATTCGGCGCGGCGGCGGAGCAAACTCCCCGCTGTCGCGATTGCGGACAAGGGATTGCGCAAGTCGTGACCCAGGATGCCGACGAACATCTCGCTGAAGCGAACGGTACGCATCAACTCGCCGTTGTGACGCCGGAGCTCATCCTCCAGGCGCATGCGATCGGACACGTCTCGCGTGAAGCATCTCGTGTGAACGAATGTACCTTCCCTGAAGTAGGCGTTCGCATCGATGAGCACGTGCTTTATCGAGCCGTCCTTGCAGAACAAGCGCGCCGACCAGTCCTTCACGGTCTCATTGCGCCGCAGCCTGGCAAAGACGTCGGCGACAACTTTGGCCTCAACGTGGAATTCGGCGACGTTGTGCCCGACGTACTCCTCCCGCGTGTAGCCAAGCATCTCCAGCTCGGCCCGATTCGCCGACAGGATCACGCCGTCGGGACCCGCGGAATGCAATCCCTCGGCGGCGTTTTCGAAGAAGTCCAACAGCTCTTGCTGACTGGTCCGCAGAGACTGTTCGGCGCGACCGCGGGCGAGGAGGGCCTCGCACAGGGCCTGCTCCATCCGCTTGCGGTGTTCCACCTCGCCCGTCAAAGCCCGCGCGCGCTCTTGCAGCGCGCCCACCTCGCGGCGGCGGGCCCGCTCGTCCTCGGTCGCGGAGCCGTGGGCTTCCGCCACGGACCCTTCGCCGTGTGCCGCGCAGATCTCGTGAAACGACCGCTCGTGTTCATTGTGGCTGAAATTGGCCATGCAGTACGAGCACAGGAGGGAGAGCGCCCCCCCTTGTCCAAACTCATTCCACAGGGCCTCCAGCGCGAATGTGGCGCAGGGATTCCCATCGGCCCACAACAGATCGACCATCTCGCCGTAGGCGCGAACGCGCCCGCCCCGGCTCGCGGTCGCCAGACCGTCAAGCACTGCCCCAACATGCATCTTGAATAGGTGGGGATCCAGAACACCGTCGACCAGGACGGCGCAAAGAGTGTCGCGCGCGTCGAACAGGGCGAGGGCACCGGACGCGCAAAGTTCTTCAACGTCGAATCCGTGCGCGCTCAGGTGCGCGCAGAGCCCTTGGCGGTGCACGGGGGTGGCAAACACCGCCAGCGGCTCGCCCGCGGCGTGGCCACCCACGAAGAACGAGGCGACANNCGTTCCGTGCCCCGAAGAACCGACGACTCGTTCATCGGGGATGCCGCCAATAGCAAATTGCCGGCCATGAGGCTTCTTGCTGTCGAGTTGGTGAACGCTGGTTACCTATTCGTAACCCCGCGCCGCGCCAGTTACCCCACAAGAACTTCGAGGGCTGCTTTTGCGTGAAGAGGGCCACGGCGATTTCAGGTCATTCAAAAGACGTGCCGTGACACCCAACACATCAACAACGCGTCTTGGCGCGATTCAGAGCGACGACGAGTGCAACCCGGCGAGGGGCCCTGAACGTCGGCCCGCCACAAGTCCACCGACCGGGTCGGCGGAAAGATCGGCCCTCGGCCGCAATTGTACGGCCGCATGGGCCAAGCCTAGTACGGTGTGCGGCGCGGCAGGTTCTGCGCGGCAAAGTCCCAGTTCACGAGCTTTCCGAAGAACGTCTCGATGTATCGGGGCCGCAGGTTGCGGTGGTCGATGTAATAGGCGTGTTCCCACACGTCGACGGCCAGCAGCGCCGTTTGACCGTGCTTGAGGGGCAAGTCCGCGTTTCCCGTCTTGGTGATGGCCAGCTTGCCCTTGTCGGCGACCAACCAGGCCCACCCGCTTCCAAACTGGCTCAGCGCCGCCGCGGAGAATTCGGAGATCGCCTTGGTGAACGATCCAAAATCATGTTCGAGCCGCTCGGCCAAGTCGCCGCTGGGACGCCCACCTCCGTTCGGCTTCATGCTGTTCCAGAAGAATGCATGGTTCCACATCTGGGCGGCGTTGTTGAAGATCGCACCCTCCGTGGACAAGATGATAGCTTCCAGGCTCTTGGCCGCCTCGGGGGTGCCTTCGATCAGCTTGTTCAGGGTGTCGACGTAGCTTCGGTGATGTTTGCCATGATGGATTTCCAACGTTTCGGCGCTCATATGGGGCGCCAGGGCGTCCAACGCGTACGGTAGTTCGGGCAACAAGAAAGGCATATGTGGTCTCCTTTTCGGCGTGGTGCCGTTTTGGTGGGATCGTCTGGCGCCGGCGTCAAGGGAGCCGGACAAGATGCCGCGATACCAGTCCCGTGAGGACCTCCAGGTCGATGGGTTTGACCAGAACCGGATCCGTCAGGCCACCGAGGCCCTCGGCATTGACCCCAGTAACGAAAATGGCTGGCATATCGGCACATCCTGGCCGGGCCCGCATCTGGGCGACCAGGGCTGGACCATGGATGTCGGGCAAGCGAACGTCCGACAGAACGACCGCGGGCTTGCCCCGAACTTCCACAATAGCCTCGGCCTCGGCGCCGGAGCCACACGAGACCACACGGTGGCCCGCAGATTCGAGGACTTCCGTCAAGAGTTCTCGATTGTCCGAATCGTCGTCGATCACGAGCGCCCAAGAAGTCATGCGTGGGCGACTTTAGAGAGCAGTCTGGGGATTGTCGAGCGCCCGAGACCGTCGACGGCGCTACGGTGAAGGGTCGGGCGCCGGGACCGCCGGATCGGCCGAGCCCGCCGGATCGGCCTGAACCGGATCCGCTGGAACCGCCTGAACCGGATCCGCTGGAACCGCCTGAACCNNGCTGGCGACCACACGAAGCCTCGTAGGGGGTGCGCCCCTGCGCTGGGGTGCGCGCTGGTGGCGGGCTGCCGACCGACCCGCTGCGGCGGCTGTGGGGGCGGTGGCGCGGACGCCGCCTCGACGGACGACGCTGCAAGCGGGCTCTCAGCGACCGCAGGCGCTCTGTCCTCGTCGTTGAGTTCAGAATGTTCGAGCTGGGTCGAAGGCTGCCGTTGNNCACCCAGGGTGCTTGAAACCCAGGACCGCAGGACCACACCGGCCACTGTGGATCGGAACATCATGGTCCAGGCGGCACTACCCACCAGCAGGAAGGCACCAATCGCCAGAATGGCCAGGACCTTGCTGCGCCTTCTTGGAATCTTGTCGAACGACTCGAACTCCGTATCGNNGCTGGGTCGAAGGCTGCCGTTGCTCCGTTTCCATCTTTGCAACGATCGGCTGCGTCTGCCGCGGCTCCGGTAGCGCTGACGGCCGCGCCACCGCCGGGGCTTCGACCGGGAGCGCCGGCTCCTTG
>PMNO01000395.1:5454-14710 GCA_003161835.1 Myxococcales bacterium
GCGTCGTCAGGGGGCAGGCCCGCGTACTTCCACTGCGTCCCTTCGTGCAAGTCGCCCTCCGCGAAGAATCGCTGGGTCGTTGCACCGTTTGCAGCCATCCGTGGCGGCTCGCCACGAAGAATCTTGAGGGTTCGGGGACGCGTTGCAATCGAAGGCATCATTCGCTCCTTGCTATTTCATGTGGTTCAGCGGGCGAAGCAGCGATAACCATGCCAGCCAAACGAAGGCCGTGGGACCGCGATACCNNGGCCGTCAGCCATGACGGCGCGCCGGGCACAGGACCTGCAAGTAGCTAGCACGCAACCGATGACCACAAAATCCACCGTGGACGTGACCCTGACCGTGCCGTTTCGCACGATGGCCAAAATCGCGGCAGCCCTGCTGCTTGGATGGGCCGGGCTGCGCCTCTGGCCGGAGTTCGTGCTCATAGTCGTCGCGCTCGTGTTGGCCGTCGCGCTGTACCCCGCTGTCGGCTTCCTTGAACGCAAGGGTCTGCGCAGAAGCACGGGAATCCTGATCGTTGCCCTGGGTTTGGTCGTTGTCGGTGGCGGCCTGCTCGCGTTTGTCAGCACCGCGCTTGCGGAACAGATCTCCTACTTGATCAATACCTTCCCGACGTTTCGCGCGCGCCTGGAGCATCGCCTGCCCACGAACTATCCGGTATTGAAGCGCATCGTGGATGAAATCTTCGCGCTGCCCACTTCTCCCGAGATGGCGCGGCATCTCGAGCGCCCTTTGGCCCTGGGAACGTCGGCGCTGGCCGGCGTGTTGTCGATGTTTCTAACCATGATCGTGACGCTCTACCTGCTGCTCGACGGAAGGCGTCTGTACGCTTGGCTCATCGCTTACGTCCCCAGAAAGCATCGCGATCGAATGGCGGTCACGGCCAGCGAGGTATCGGTGGTGGTGCAAGCCTACGTGCGCGGACAGATCATCACGTCGGTATTGTTCACGGTGTATGTGGCGATGTTGCTGACGGCCTTCAAGGTTCCCGCGGCGCTGCCCCTGGCTCTGCTGGCCGGCCTGTGCGACGTCATTCCAGTGGTGGGAATCATCCTCGCGACCGCCCCGGCCGCGGTGCTCGCCTTCACGGTATCGGCAACCACGGGCATCGCCGTGCTTTCCCTCTATGCCTTGTATCACCTGGTCGAATCGTACTACCTCGTGCCGCGCATCTACGGCTCGAGCTTGCGACTCTCGACCCTGGCGGTCATCCTGGCCCTGATGGTTGGATCCGCCTTGCAGGGCCTGATCGGGGCCATTCTGATTCTGCCGCTGGTGGCCGCCTACCCGATCATAGAGCGCATCTGGCTCGCCGCCTATCTCAGCCCCGAAGTCATCAAAGACCATGGCGCCTTGGCGGGCGCGGCGAATTCGAAGAACGAAGGAGTGGTGGAGACCGTCCTGCAGGGGGAGCGACATCCCTGGGAGGGTCCTACCGGCACGATGACGAAGCTGGGGGGCCCCCCGTCGCCGGCCGACCTCGCCCCATTCCAGGGAGCACACCGGTGACCGACGCTGCCAGTTCATCGAAGTGGGTCTTGCTCGTCGATGATGACCAAGACCTCCGAGAGAGCATCGGTGAGTCGCTGGAGGCCGCGGGGTTCACCGTCGTTGGCAAGGCCAACGGGCGTGAAGCCCTCGACTACCTGATGGCCAACGAGCTTCCTCTGGCCATTCTCCTCGATCTCCTGATGCCGGTCATGAACGGCTGGCAATTCTGCGAGGAGCGCAAGGCCCACCCGAGCCTGGCCGAGATCCCCATCATCGCCATGTCGGCGGCGGTGAGCCGCGATCCCTGGTCACCCTACTATCTGGACGTCGACGACTTTGTCGCCAANNCGACGGAGGCACGCCGCGCGCGGCGTTGACTGTTGCCATGGAACCGCCCACAGTCGGGTCCGTATCCCCTTCGTCGACGGCGTCGGTGGGGGGGGAGCCGCCCCACATCGGGCGGTACGAGATACTGAACCGGATCGGAATCGGCGGAATGGCCGAAGTCTTTCGCGCCCAGGCCACCGGCCCCCGCGGTTACCGCCGCACGCTGATCATCAAATGCATCTTGCCGCATCTGGCGGCGCACCCTGAATTCATCCGGGCTTTCGTGAACGAGGCGAAGATCCTGGGGCTTTTGAATCACCCCAATATCGTCGGCATCTATGATTTCGGCGAGGACCACGGCCGGCACTACCTGGCCCTAGAGTACCTCGATGGTTCGTCGCTGGCTTCGCTGCTCACGCGCGCGCGGGATGCGGGTGCCACCTTGCCTTTCGGCCTCGTGGCGTTCATCGCGCGCGAGGTGTGCCGCGGGCTGGCCGCCGTTCACACGCTGTGTTTTCCCGCTANNCTTCACACGCTGTGCTTTCCCGACGGCAGTCCCATGAACGTGATTCACCGCGACGTCACGCCTTCCAATGTCATGACCACGACCAGCGGCGCCGTGAAGTTGTTGGATTTTGGCATCGCGAAGATCAACGGCAGCGGCACCGTGACTCGGGTCGGGCAGATCAAGGGCAAGGCCGGCTACCTGGCGCCGGAACAGATCCTGGGCGGCGCCGTCGACGGGCGCGTGGATCTGTTCTCATTAGGAGTGGTCCTGTACGAGATGCTCCGGCTCGAACCGCTCTTTCACGGCGAAGGCGGAGACGTCGGCGCGGTGTACCGGACCTTGGAGAAGGCGATCGCTGCTCCGAGCTCGTTTCGGCCCGATATATCGGCCACTTTCAGCCGGGTGGTGATGAAGGCTCTCGCGCGGGAGCCCGCGCTCAGGTATCAGACGGCGGCCGACATGGAGGCCGACCTGAATTCCGTTTTCACTGAATCGGGTTTGACGATGGCCGGCGTTGTGCAACTCCTGGCCGACCTCGGGCATCAACCGGCGCCCTCAGCCCGGCGTGGCGGATGACGACTAGCGGTCCAAGGGGGCGGAGCCATCGGGGCCCCGTGCCACGGCCGCCTTCGAGATCGGCGAGCGCCATTGACGGCCCTCGTTCGTGACGCTCTCCCCGGCGTCGGCTATCCCCCCCCGAACCGTGAGCCAGCCCCGCCGTGCACCGGCTCGGACAACTGGAACCTGCCGCAGGCCGAAGGCAATCCCGCAGGCCAGCGCGACACCGAGCAGAACCTCCCGTGCGCGCACCCCTTTGCCGCTCCGGCGTATCAGGTCTCNNGGCAATAAGGCCATCCTTGATCATGGCCCGGTCGAGCGCGCGCCAGAACGCCAGGATCGACGGATACCGGTCACCGGGCGCCTTGGCCATGGCACGAAGCAGAACTTCCTCGATTGACGGCCAGGCATCGTCGCCGGTCAGGGGGGCTGGATCCTTGTGCACGATGCGATGGAGAATTTCGATCGGTGCCATCGTGCCCCACGGCGTGCGCCCTGTGAGGAGCAAGTAGGTTGTGACAGCCAATGCGAACTGATCGGAGCGCGCATCGACATCATCGTGGCGACCCTCGGCCTGTTCCGGCGACATGAATTCGGGCGTGCCGATCACCATGGACGCCGCCGTGACGTGGTTGAATCGGCGCGCCTTCGAAATGCCGAAATCAATGACCTTGATCAGATCGCCTTGCCCCTCGCAGGGAACGACCATGATGTTCTCCGGCTTCATATCGCGATGAACGATCCCCTTCTTGTGCGCGGCATCCAGGGCGCAGGCGACCTGGCGCACGATCCCGGATATTTGGACCGGAGACAAAGACGGGCCGCTCGCCAAGATATCGGCCAGGTCCTGGCCAGGCAGGTGTTCCATAACCAGATAGGGAAGGCCGGACGGCGTGGCATTGAAATCGACGAGGTGGACGACATTCGGGTGCCGGATGTTCGCCAACACCAGCGCTTCCTGGCGGAAACGCGCCAGTGCATCTTCATCACCCAGCAACACTGGACTCAGCACCTTGACGACAAACGACCCAGGCAATCGCTCATGTGAAGCCAGGTGAACATCGCCCATCCCGCCGCTGACCAGCCTCTTGACCAACCGATAGGATCCGCCCAAGACCATGCCAGGCGCGAAGTCCCCTGCGTTCGGCGCCGGCGCTGGGTCGGCTGACTCCAAAGCTTCCATGTGGTCCTTCCCTGGCTTACTCAATTTCCGTGCCAGAGGACNNGCCTTCCGAGTTTGCGAGTTGCACTGATTCGCGCCGATCCCTCGATGGCCCATCTTTCGCATCAGCGCCCGGCCTCCCGCGCATTGGGTTGCCGCGCGGGACTCCCGTTCTCGTCAGAACAACCCAGAACAACCCAGAACCCAGAAACAAAGGAGCATGCGATGCACATTCTATGGTCCCTGATTGTCGGTCTTGTCGTCGGCGCGATCGCCAAGCTGGTCATGCCCGGGCGAGATCCGGGCGGAATCTTCATCACCATGCTCCTCGGCATCGCGGGCTCGATGGTGGCGGGCTTCCTCGGCCGTGCGCTCGGTTGGTACAGCGCGGCCGATGCAGGCCCAGGCGTCATCGCGTCCATCGTCGGGGCCGTCATCTTGCTCGGCCTCTATCGGCTGGTGACCCGGCGTCGCGCGGCGTAGTTCGAGATGCGCTACCTCAGATTGGCCTGGCAACTCACCAAGCAGACGTTCAAGGAGTGGAGCGACGACAAGGCTCCCCGGCTGGGCGCGGCGTTGTCGTACTACACGGTCTTCTCCCTGGCGCCTGTGTTGATTCTCGTCATTTCCATAGCCGGGCTGGCGTTCGGCAAGGATGCAGCGGAGGGGCGCATTGTCAGCGAGTTGCAAGGTCTTCTTGGCACCGAGGGAGCCAGCGTGATTCAAACCATGCTGGCCAAGGCCAGTCACCGGCCGAGCGGCGTGGTCTCGACCATCATTGGAGCGGCTGCTCTGCTCATCGGCGCCACCGGCGTCCTCATCGAATTACAGGACGCTCTGAACACGGTCTGGAAGGTCGTGCCGCGTCCGGGGGGCGGCCTGAAGGCCATCATCCGGGAGCGCCTTCTTTCATTTGGACTGATCCTGGCCTTCGGGTTCTTGCTCCTCGTGTCGCTCGTATTGAGCGCGCTATTGGCGGGCATGGGCGGTCTGTTGGCCCGTTTCATTCCTGGGTGGGTGATCCTGGGTTACGTGTTGAACTATGCCGTTGCGCTCGCCGTCATGGCGACGTTGATTGCGATGATCTACAAAATATTGCCGGACGTGAAGATGGCCTGGCGGGACGTCTGGGTGGGCGCGTTGGTGACGTCGGTATTGTTTCAGGCAGGTAAATTTGTCATCGGACTATATGTCGGCAAAGCCGGTGTCGGGTCTCCCTTCGGCGCGGCCGGATCGCTCGCCGTCCTGCTGGTCTGGATCTACTACTCGTCGCAGATCGTATTGCTGGGCGCCGAGTTTACGCGTATTTCCGCGTTGCGCCGCGGGGCGCGCATAGAGCCGACACCCTATGCGATCGCCGCGCCCGTCCAGGTCGCTCCGACGGTGGCGTCGGCTCGATAAGCGATGCGAATTGAGAATTTGAAATTTGGAGACTTGCCTCTGTTCACTTCGTGGCCCAGATAATGGCAATGACGCCGGAGACAAAGCTATCCACACCTCGGAATGACCTTATTAGGAGGCTGGGATCGTCCACATTTAACTATTGGTTCGGATATGTGGCGAATGTTGCGCTGGTCATCTGGATGGTGGGACATGCCTTCGCGCACGGCACTATTCTGCTTCCCTGGGGAAAGGCTCTGGCGCTCGCGGCCATCGGGCTCTTGTCCTGGACCCTATCCGAGTATTTGCTGCACAAGTACGTGTATCACGTGTGGCAGTCCTTTCTGTCGGAGGGCCACGATTTGCACCACCGCAGGCCGCGCGATCTGATCGGAGTTCCGTGGTATCTCACCACGCTCGCCATCATCGTGCTGTTCAGAGCCCTCAATTCGTTCTTCGGCTCGTCCTCGCTCGGCATTGTGATGGGTTTCAACTGGCTCGGGTACATCCTGTACTGCGTTTCGCACCACGGATCTCACCACTGGGCGATGGGAAGCGGGCGGTGGGCGCGCATGAAGCGCCACCATTTGATTCACCACGCGTATCCCGAATTCAACTGGGGTTTCACCACACGCTTTTGGGATCGCGTGTTCGGCACCTACGCGGAACGCCCGCCAACCGGCGCAAGACCATCCGGCTCAGGGTCGCAATCCCCCGAAGCGAGTCGCTAGTCTTCGCGGCGAAAACCTCGTATACAAGCTCGGACTGATGCCTGCACTTGCGGCGATTCAATCGGCGTGGCCGCGAAAGGCGGCGCGNNGGCGCCGCGCTCTTGGGTGCTTGCGGCACCCCCGGTTCGACGGTCCGTCCGCCCGAACCTCAGAACAGCGCCTTGCCCTGGTCGGATGCGGGTGTTCCGCCTCCTCTGCCTTCGACGTCCACCCGAAGGGGCGTCATTGTTCCGAGCGACACTGGCCTCGGCTCGACTCCGTCCGGAAGCTTCCCGGTGACCGGCACCAGCGGGGGGGCTGTGGGACCGACCCTCGGGAGCCCGACCGGCGGCGGCAACTAACGGGCGCGCTAGAACATCTGCCCGGCACCAACATAGGCGCCCACGGGCCGAGCATCGGGTGACCAGGCCAGGTCCGCGCGAACCACGAAGGTCTTGCCCTGCTGCAAGCGGAGGCCGCCGCCAGTCCCATATTTCAGCCCCCAACCAGACCCATCCAGTTCAGGATGGCTCGTCCAGTCCGCCCACGCCCGGCCAACGTCGAAGAAGACGGCGGCTCCCAGGGTCATCTGTTTGTTCCACAAGTGAAACTGCACCAACTGCGAGCGAACCTCGAAGTTCGCGAACAACTTGATCTTCCCGTAGTAGCGCTGTCCCGGAACGCCGCGTACCCCATTTTGCCCGCCCAGCGCGAACGTGTCGTCGTACCGAGCCAGTTCATAGAAGGGGGGGCGGCCGAACTGCATGTCGGCGACCCAGCGTAGCGCCAGCACCAAACGGTCCGGGATCGGCGAATGATAGAACCGCGAGCTCAGGTTCAGCTGCTGGTACGAGTACGGCATCGCATCACCGGCGACAACCGGGCTGAGGCGGAATCGAACCTGGTGGATCTGTCCCTCCTCCGGAACGGCTTCATTGTCACGGGTGTCCCACAGGAACAGGGCTTCCAGCAGGAGCACGCCGTGCCGCGAGGGAGCGCCCAGGAGTTGCCGAACGGTGGGATTGTCACTCGTCGTCATCTGTTGTTCGAGGGTGCTCTGCGGCCCAATCCGCAACCAGTTCTGAGTGTGGGAGGCGCCAACCCCCGCGTGGAAATGGTCCCAGACCCGGTAGCGCAGGCGAACCCAGAGCGTCGGATGCGTGCGCCCGTAGAAGTCACGCCCGGGCACGTCACCGCCGGTCGGCGCCGGAGATGCATTGCCCAAACCGTAAAAGCGTTGCGTGGTTTCTTTCGTGTATGACGGCCGCACCTCGATGCGTAGGCGCTTGTTGAGCAACTGCGGCGCCGTCCATTGTACGGAGTAGTCCTGGTAGGGAATCACGAAGCCGGTGTCGCTTCGCTTGAAGCTGATGAAGCCGGCCCCTTCGATTGCCCACAGGTACGGTTTGTAGCCCGAGGCGGTCTCGGCGATGGTCCCGAGCAGTCCCACCCCAGCGCCCACGTCCGTATCGCCGCCGACCAACGGAATCAAACCGATTTCCGTGCGGCGGCGTTCGGGTGGTGCCGATGCCGAGTCCTGGGCCGCGCTGACCTGAACCCCTGGGACCAGGATACCCACTGTCACCGCCGCGAGCGACAGCCTACGGCGCCACGCTCCAGATCCAATCTCGGGCCCGCGGCCCGGCGAAACCACAGTCAGCACGACAGCGCGACTAGTCTAGTATGCGTTTCGGCTCTTCTTGCGACCAAGCATCGTGAGCAGAATGATCTTCAGATCCCACAATACATTCCAGCGGTTGATGTATTCGAGGTCGTGTTCCACGCGTTTTTTCATCCAGCGCAGGGTCGGTGTNNGGAATCAGTGATCGGTATTGTTCGTTGTGCGCGACCGCGTGAGGGCGCGGACCCACGATCGACATCGCGCCGGTGAGGACCTGCAGGAATTGTGGCAACTCATCGAGCGACATGCGGCGCAGGAATCGTCCCAGCGCCGTCACGCGCGGATCGTTTCGGCTGGCTTGCACGATGTTCGGTCCGTCTTCGCAAACGGTCATGGTGCGAAACTTCAGGATCTTCATCTCCCGGCCATTGAGACCATAACGACGTTGCCTGAAGAAGATCGGACCAGCCGATGTGAGCTTGACCAACGCGGCGATCACCAGCAATGGAATCGAGATGATGAGCAGAATCACCGTTCCAGCGAGCATGTCCTCGACGCGCTTCACCCACCGAGAGAGGCCCCGAAAGGGCGTGTCGTGAATGGTGATCAGCGGCGAGTTGCCGATCGCGGTCCAGCGCGCCGAAAGGACATCGTAAGTCTGGAAATCGGCGACCAGATGCACGGTGGCGGTGGTATTCGCCAGGTCGCGCAGCAGCTGCCCGATTCGCTCCTCAGCCCGCATCGCGACCGCGATGTAGACCACGTCGATGCGACCGGCCCGACAAGCTTCAATCAGGTCCTTGGTGCCGCCCATGTGCGGGCAGGGAGATCCCTCGAACGCGTGCCGTCGGTCACCGCCNNGTGGCCCCGAGGATCGCAGCCTGGCGCAAGCTCTTCCCGCTGGCCCACAAGCGCCGCAGCAGCAGCCGGCCACCCAGACGCCACCCGGGCAATCCCACGGCGCCTCCCACGAACCAGCCCAAAGAGATTGCGCGCGAATACTGCGCCGAGGTCTTGGTTGCGAACAGAACCGCAACCAGCACGGCGGCGGTGGCGATCCAGGGCGTGAGCACCACTCGGGCGCCCGTGGTCGAGGGCTCGTATTGTCGCGGACGATAAACCCCGCACAGCTCGGCCAGGATGCCGAAGACAACAACCACTACGGTGACGTCGCCCAGATCCCGCTTCCAGGGCTGGCCGTACAGCGCGCACGCCACGCCGTAGGCGATGACGACCACCAGCACATCCAGCGCTCTTTGAAACGCGTTCAGCACATCTTCATAAGGTCTAAGTTTTTTGGAACTCAAGTTTGTTCCCCTTTCCAAACACCGCCCCAAGCGACGTGACTCTTTTTGCGCCTGGCATCTGTAGCCTCTAGCGAATGGCGTGCCAGCTCCCATCCTTTCCCGCCCCGCGCCGATCGCCGCCGCACCTGGGTCCGATCCAGAGTCGATCCAGAGTCGATCCAGCGGAAATCGATCCGAAAGCGAAGCGCG
>PMNO01000626.1:0-234 GCA_003161835.1 Myxococcales bacterium
TTCGCCAAGAAGATCGACGAGGTCCTGGACCACGCCCTCGAGACTCTTTCCGTGGTGGTACCGGGCCCGGACGCCCCGGTTGGTCCAGAGGTTACGGCCCAGGCCTAGCCGAAGGCCATCGACTCAAAGATCAGGCCGGAAGCAAGACGTGCGCAGCGTCTTGCACCGCCGGGGCGAAGAATGTGGGGTGCTCGGCATGGAGGAGCCGGGCGGGTACGTAGCCCCATCCCGCGG
>PMNO01000626.1:363-6643 GCA_003161835.1 Myxococcales bacterium
ACCGCGCCAGGAGTGTGGCTTGCAGCCCCAAGTGGCCAGCCGCCGGCGGAACGGCGCGCTCGATCAACTTCGCGGCACCGTCGCCCACAAAGCCGCGAACGGTTTCGAACGGCAACGCGGGGAGGTTGGCTTCGGCCAACGCAACGTTCAACGCGCGCGCGATGTCTGGTAGTGAATCCACCAGAGTTCCATCCAGATCGAAGATGACCAGATCAAACGGTCGCGCGCGGGTCATGCCGAGCGGACAATCGCGACCGCCCGGTGAACCTCGCGCAAGAACCCGTCGAACAAGATCTGTTCGTCGGCCAGCAGTGGTTCAAATCGGGCTCGCCAACCACCGCGGTCGCCAAATGTGCGTTCGAGTCCGTGCGCCATCTGGTCCAGATGGCGGTCTTCGTCTCGGGTGATCGCCGCCACCGAAAATCCGACGCCGCGCGCGCTCAGGAGGGCATCGTAGACCGGGTAAAATACCTGCGCCCGCACCTCGATGGCTGCGGTGGTCAACAGATAGTTGGCTTCCGATCGCTTCTCCATCGGAAGGTCGAGCAGCGCCGCCTCCGCCTTGTGATCCAGTGCCTGCAGGTAGGCCTCGCCGGCGGCTCCGGCCAGCGTATCGTCGTCCGAAAAGGTGGCGACCCGGGTGCCGGAGGAGGCCGCCAACGCCGTGGCGGCCTTCTTCAGCCGCAGCGCGTGCACGTTCTCGTCGAGCATATGCTGGAGCCCATCGAGATCCAGTCGATCCGAGCGTCGGCTCTTCAACAACTTTCGAACCCCGACGTACTCCATGCGGGCCAGCGTATTGACGAAACGGGCATGCAGCGCGGCGTCGGCGATGATGTCGTCCACCAACAATTCGATGCGGCGGTTATTGGGGTGAGCGGCACAAGCCTGGACGTAGCGCTGCATGAACTTATCGCTTTTGGCGGGTAGCGAGTGGGTGGTGGTTGAAAACGTGAAGGGTACGCGGCGCGACTGCTCGCGGCAACCGCCGTCTTCCGTCGCGCGATCTCCGTCGGCGCTCCCTTGTCCGAAGAGGAACGACACGGTACCTTAGACCCATCATGGCGACCGAGGCGGTGGGTGAGGATATCGAAGCGTTGTGTGGGCGTTGTGGTCAGGTTTGGCACGTGGTCATGGCCAAAATGGGCAGCAAGATCGCCAAGGTCGTGTGCAAGCGCTGTGGCGGGCAGCACCTGTACCGGACGGAACATCCACCCGAAGCTGCTGCCGGAGGGGCTAGCAGCGCATCGGCGGGTGCCACCTCGGCGCGCGCGCTCGGTCCACGGCGGTCGCGAAGTCGGGTGACGTCGCCACCACCCGTGCCCATTCCGGCGTTCGATCCGAGCAAGCCTCCCCGTGCATATTCAGCCGGGCTGATTTTCACCGCCGGCGAAAGAGTCGAGCACCCGACGTTCGGGGGCGGGGTGGTGACAGGCTCTCCAGGGCCCGGCCGGGTGGAGATCGCGTTCCCCGCGGGACGCCGTGTCCTGGCCACAGCCAAGACCGCGTCGTTGCTGGAGCGACCGGCGCTGGCGAAGCACGTCCCGATCGCCGACCGACCTCCCGAAAAGATGTGAAAGCCAGCAGCGGCGCGAGCGCGACGATGCCGTCGGCCACACGCATGCGCACACACGCCCGGGTGGCACTTCGGAAGAATCTGGCGCGGGCGATCTCGGCCGGGCATCCGTGGATTTTTCGCGATGCCCTGAAACCCGGACCGGCGCTCGCCGATGGTGCCGTGGTCTTGCTCACCACCGGGGAGGGCCGCCCCCTCGGGCGGGGATTCTGGACCGCCAGCACCCCCATAGCGGTGCGCATGCTGACAACCGACGCGGGCGATGACCTTCCCACCCTGCTTGGCCATCGACTGACCGCGGCCCTGCAACGTCGCCTGGACGTGATCGACATCGAACGCACCGACGCCTTTCGCTGGGTCCACGGCGAGGCGGACCTCCTGCCCGGACTGCACCTGGACCTTTACGGACCCTACGGGGCCGTCCGCTTCGATGGCCCCGGCGCGCGGGCATTTTATGGCGGGCTGACGTCCGTGATTGGGGCGGCAGGCGCGCGCGTGGGGCTGCACAGCCTGATCGAGCGCGTGCCGCGCCGCCGTGATGGCAAAGGCGAATGCCAGGGTCAGGACGGAGGCGCGGCGCTGCTCGGACGGATCCCCGCGGGCGAGATCGAGGTGCGCGAGAACGGACTCCNNGGATTGCGGGTGCTGAATCTGTTCGGCTACACGGGTGGTTTTTCGGTCTATGCGGCCGCCGGTGGCGCCACGAGCACGGTCACCGTCGACAGCGCCGCGGGCGCCATCGATTCGGCGCGCCGAAATTTCGAGCGCAACGATTTGTCCGTTGCCGCTGCGGGTTTCGTGGTGGCCGACGTTTTCGCCTTCCTGTCCGACGCGGCCAAGAACGGTCGCCAGTGGGATCTCGTGATCTCCGATCCACCCAGCTTTGCACCAAACCGGCGGGCGTTGCCCGAGGCGCTGGTGGCCTATCGCCGCTTGCACCGGATGTGCGCCGGGGTGGTTGCGCCGGGCGGGATTCTGTGCGCGGCGTCGTGTTCCAGTCATGTCGACCAGAATGCGTTCGTCGATTCGGTCGTCACGGGATGCGCGGAGGCCGGTCGTGTGTTCCACGCGCGCGCCCATCACGGCGCGGGGGCGGATCACCCCGTGCTGGCGGTATTTCCCGAAGGCCGGTACCTGAAATTCAGCATCGGCGCCGTCGGCTGACCCGAGGACCGGAAATACCACCGCGGTAGGTTGCCGCAAGCTGGCCCTTCGCGAAAAGCGGGCCATATTGGCGGAGTACAGCCACACGAGGAGGAACGGGCCATGAAGATCGCTGTTTTCGGAACGGGAATGGTTGGCAGCGCGATTGCGACCAAGCTGGTCGAGCTGGGTCACGACGTCAAGATGGGATCGCGCGTGGCGAACAATGCCAAGGCGGTTGGGTGGGCCAAGGCGGCGGGCGCGCGTGCGTCCCAGGGAACATTTGCAGAGGCCGCGGAGTTCGGCGAAATCGCCTTCAATTGCACCTCGGGCACGGGGGCGCTGGCCGCCCTGACGGCGGCGGGGGCCGCGAATCTGTCCGGGAAGATNNACCGATTCTCTGGGCGAGCAGATCCAGCGCGCGTTTCCCGACGTGAAGGTCGTCAAGACGTTGAACACCCTCACCTGCAATCTGATGGTGAATCCGGGGGCGCTGCCGGGTGAGCATGATGTCTTCGTGAGCGGAAACGACGCGGTCGCCAAGGGTCGGGTGGTCGAGATTCTGAAAGGTTGGTTCGGCTGGAGACACGTGATCGATCTGGGCGACATCTCGACCGCGCGCGGGACGGAGATGCTGCTGCCGGTGTGGATCCGCTTGATGGGCGCGTTCCAATCGCCGACGTTCAATTTTCACATCGTGCGCTGATGCGCGGTAGATTCCGAGCGACGTGAGTTTGCCCCCCGCCGCGTTGGTTGAAGCGATACGGAAGGCCGCCCCGGCTGGCATCTGGTCTGCGGGCGTGAAGCTGGCGCGCGCGGACGCGGTCGCCGTCGAATCGCAAAGCGCTGACGAGGTGGTGTTGCGGGTGCGCGCCCCCGGCCGACCGGTGGCGCCGACGGTGGTCCTGCTTCCAGGTGAGGTCGATTGGGACTGCGATTGTCCGGGGCGGGTGCGCCCGTGCGAACACATCGTGGCTGCCGCCCTGTCGGTGGGCCAGAGCGAGACGGCGGCCGANNGGCGACGGGGCCGGCGCCATGATCGAGGCCCCGCTGGACGTGACCCTGTCGGTCTTCAGAAATCGCTCCGAGGCCGCCGACCTGCATCTGGAGGAATCCGATCTCAGAGCGGACTTGCTGCTCGAGACGGGGGCGCGGGGCGTATTGCCACCGACGAAACTCGACGCGCTGCTGGCGGTGTTGATCGGCGCCCGGCAGGTGACGCTGGACGGGCGCCCGGTGGTGGTGGCGGAGGAGCTGCTGAGACCGCGCGCGGTCGTCGCGGATCGGCCGCCCGATCCCGGGGCGGGTTCGGACGCGGACCGGCCCGCGAGGGGGGCGGCGGGCGCGGGCGATCTGATCATCACCATCATGCGCGACCCGCGCGTGACTGAGGTGATCGCGCCCGGGGTCGTCCTGGCGGGCGATGCCATCCATCGATTGGCGGAGATCGAGCTCACCGGGGCGTACTTGCAACACCTGCCGCAGGTGCGGGTGGTGCCGGCGTCCGGTGTCGGCGAGCTGGCGACGAAGATGCTTCCGGATTTGGCGACGCGCATGTTGGTGGACGTGCGCACGCGGCGCGTTCCGGCCATCGTGCGGGATGTGCCGCCGCGTATCGTGTTGAAGCTGGAACAAGTGGGCGCCGGCCTGACGGTGCTGCCCACCCTGGTCTACGGGCAGCCGGCGATGGTGCGGATTGACGACGGACGGATGACCCACCTGGGAGGGGCGGTGCCGCTGCGGGACGAGGTCGCCGAGCGCCGGCTGACCACGAAGCTGCGCGATGAGCTGAACCTGCTGCCGGGGCGGCGGGCCAACTTCGAAGGCGCCGATGCCGCGCAGTTCGCCGAGAAGCTGCGCCGCTGGCGGGGCGATCTGGTCGGGGATGCCGCGCGCCTGGTGGGAGGCAAGGCGCGCCTCGTGCCGCAACTGACCGTCGATGCGCGGACGCCGTCGGGGGCGGGGGCTCCCGATGTCAGGTTCACGATTGCGTTTCGGGTGGAGGGGGCCGAGACGACGGGAGGCAAGGGTGGTTCGGTCACGGTGGACGCGGACGCCGTTCTGCGGGCGTGGCAAGAGGGCTTCGGGCTGGTCCCTCTGGACGGGGGCGGCTGGGCGTCGCTACCGCAGGATTTCTTGGCGAAGCACGGCCAGCACCTCTCGGACCTGATGGCCGCTCGCGCCGCCGATGGGCGGATCGGAAATCACGCGCTGCCCGCGCTCGCCGCGCTGTGCACCCACCTCGATCATCCTGCTCCACCCGGGCTGGATCGCTTGACCACCCTNNGACATGGGCCTGGGCAAGACCATCGAGGCTCTGTGCGCGGTCACCGCTCCAGCGCTGATCGTCTGTCCCACCAGCGTACTGGCCAACTGGCGCTCCGAGATCGCTCGCTTTCGCCCCGCGCTCAAGGTGTCGCTCTATCACGGCCCGGGGCGCCAGATCGACGAAGGCGCCGACGTCACCTTGACCAGCTACGCGATCTTGCGCCTGGACGCCGAACGGCTGACGGCACGGAAGTGGGCGACCGTGATTCTGGACGAGGCGCAGGCCATCAAGAATCCGGATAGCCAGGCCGCGCGCGCCGCCTACGGCCTGGTCGCGGACCTGCGCATCGCGCTCACGGGAACGCCGCTGGAGAATCGCCTGGAGGAGCTGTGGAGCCTGGCGCATTTCACCAACCGCGGATTGCTCGGCGGCCGGCGCGCCTTCGACGATCGCTACGGCCGGCCCATCGCCGACGGTGAGCCGGGGGCCGCTCAACGTCTGCGCGATCGATTGCGGCCGTTCTTGCTGCGCCGTTTGAAACGCGAGGTCGCCCCTGAATTGCCTCCGCGCACCGACGCGGTCATGCGCATCGTCCTGGATGAACGAGAGCGCGGGATCTACGACGCCGTGCGCGCGGCGTCGCGGGCCGAGGTGGTGGCGTTGCTGGACGGAGGCGGTAGTGTGCTGGCCGCGCTGGAGGCCTTGCTGCGCTTGCGGCAGGCCGCGTGCCATCCGGCGCTCGTGCCCGGCCAGCAAGCCGGCTCCTCGTCCAAGGTCGACGCCCTCCTGGAGGCCCTGGAGAACGCGGCCGCCGATGGGCACAAGGCGCTGGTGTTTTCGCAGTGGACGTCGCTGCTGGACCTGATCGAACCGGCCTTGCGCGCCGCCGAAATCCCCTTTGTGCGCCTGGACGGGAGCACACGCGATCGGGGCGCGGTGGTGGATCGTTTTCAGTCATCGTCAGAGGGCAGCCCGCCCGTGATGTTGCTGTCGCTGAAAGCCGGCGGCGTGGGGCTGAACCTGACCGCCGCCGACCACGTGTTCCTGGTCGATCCCTGGTGGAATCCCGCCACGGAGGACCAGGCGGCCGATCGCGCCCACCGCATCGGCCAGGATCGCCCCGTGATGGTCTACCGGTTGGTCGCGATAGATACCGTCGAGGAACGCATCCTGGCCCTGCAAGAGCGCAAGCGCGCGTTGGCGGAGGCGGCGCTCGGAGGGGGTAATGCCGGTGCGGCGCTGAGCCGGCAGGATCTCCTGGATCTGCTCGCCTAGTGCGGCTTCGCCGCCAT
>PMNO01000589.1 GCA_003161835.1 Myxococcales bacterium
CTCCGCGACATGATCATCGACAAGCCAAAACACAAAATGGAGAAGCCCACGGGCTCAACCTAATCATGACAGCCACAGCCTTCAGCCTGCCCCCGAGCACCAGCGCCACCCCCGTCCTGTCCGGAGCCTCCATGCACACCATTTCNNCTGGAACAGATGATCCGGCAGGTGGCCAAGCTGGTCGACGTGGTCCACGCCATCGACCACACCGGCCAGGCGACCATCGAGACCGAGATCGCCCTGCTCAAGATTCGCTGTCCCATCGACCGGCGTTCGGAGATCTTGCAGATCGCCGAGCAGTTCAACGCCAAGGTCGTCGACTACGGGACCGAATCCCTGATCGTGCGGACCTACGGAGCCAGCGACAAGCTGGACGCATTCACGGCGCTGATGAAGCAGTTCGAAATCGTCGAACTGGTTCGCTCCGGTAAGATCCTGATGGCCCGCGGCCTGGCCACCACCTGACCAAGCTCCGAGCCGGGAAGCTCGGACCGCAATCAGGGCTGTGAGCGCCGGCGCGCCGACGTGTCCGTCTGCAAGCGCACGGCGGAGAACAACGGATGTCCGGCGCAGCTCGGAGGGTTCAACTTGCGCAGCTCCAGGCGGAAGCGTCCGCCTGGAACACGCGCTTCGAGTGCGTCCAGCATGCGCCGGCCCAGGGATTCGAGCAGGCGGTGGGGCTCACCGGCGCCGATGCTCACGATGGTCTCCGCCAGCGCGCTGTAGTCGACCGTGTCGGCCAATCTATCGGTTCGCTGCCCCGAATCGCCGTCGAGGTCGACTTCCAGATCGGCCTCGAACTTGCGCAGGCTCTTGCGTTCGATAGCGGTGGCCCCGTGACGCCCCTCGAAGCCGATATCTCGCAGAACGATCGTGATCACGGCGACGACTCCGATGGCAGCGGGACGTCCTCGACTACGAACTCGCGCTCGCCTCGGCGTCGTCCGCCGCCTCGGCCTCTTTTTCCTTGCGCAGTTTGCGCTTGATAATTTCCCGCTTGACCGGACCACACTGATCGATCAGCAAACGCCCAATCAGGTGGTCGTTCTCGTGCTGCATGGCGCGCGAGAACAGCTCCGCGCCTTCGATCTCGAAGGGATTCCCGTCGATGTCGACCGCGCGGACCCGCGCGCGCAGACCCCGCTTGACCGGAACGTAGATCCCGGGGAATGACAGGCAGCCTTCGTCGCCGGTTTGCGACTCATCGGACAGCCAAACGATCTCGGGATTGATGAAGACCTTGGGCGGTGCATCCTCCGCCCCGGCCGCCACCGGTCCGTCGATGATGAACAGACGCAGGGCCCGGCCGACCTGGATCGCGGCCAGCCCGGCCCCGTTCGCCGCGTACATCGTCTCGCTCATGTCGCTGACCAGCTGACGTAGGTCATCGTCAAAGGCCCGAACGTCGACCGACTTTTCTCGGAGTCGGGAATCCGGATAACGCAGGATGGGGCGAATCGCCATACCAAGTCAGGATGACATCGCCGAGAAAGGGTCGCAAGACGCGGGTGACGCCAAAGTGCACAAAACGGAGCGAATCCAAGCTCATCCAGGCCGTATCCAAGCCCCTCTCCAAGCCTCCTCCGCGTTGACATTCCACAGGGTGAACCGTAACTTGGCCCTGTTACCCGTCATCCAACGGACTGCCCATGACCCTGTCGCGTTACGCGGAAGCTGATCTGCCCACCGCATACGGTTCTTTTCGTGTGTATGTGTACCGCGCGGCCGACGCCGAGGAGCACATGGCGGTAGTCAAGGGGGATGTCTCCGGCGGCACCGCGGTGCTCTGCCGAGTGCATTCGGAATGTTGGACGTCGGAGGTGCTCGGGTCTTTGAAGTGCGANNTATGACCTGCAAAACAAGGGCGCGGACACCGTCGAGGCGAATCTGCGCCTGGGATTTGATGCCGACGCGCGGTCGTATGATCTGGCCGCGGCCATCCTGAATGATCTGGGGGTTCGATCCGTTCGTCTTCTGACCAACAACCCGCTCAAGGTGGCCGGTTTGGAGGCCAGTGGCGTGAAGGTGGCGGATCGCCTCTCGCACTGGGTCGGCGAGAACCAGCACAACGCCGGGTACCTCGCGGTCAAGCGCCGAAAAATGGGCCATCACCCTGACGCGCCGGTCAAGCTCCGCGCGTTGCCCTCGGCGCGCAAGTAAAGTCTGGGACATCCCAAGCGTGACGTCTCAGGGCCCGACACCCCACTTCCGCGGAGGATGCCATCAGCACGTCTGTTGAACCCCTGGTCGACCGCGTTCGAGCCGCCTTGGCTCAGGTGAAAGATCCGGCCCTGGATCTGGATCTGGTGTCCGCGGGGATGGTCAAGGCGGTCGAGGCCGACGAGGCAACCGGACGCGTGACGGTCGACATCGAGCTGACCACGCCCGCCTGCCCGTCGCGCGACGCGATCGCAGCGTCGGTCCGCGAGGCAGTGGGACGACTGGCCGGCGTCACCGGCGTCGAAATCGTTTTCTCCGCCGAGGTGGCACGGCGAGCCGGTCCCCAGCGCGAGCGGCTGCCCGGGGTGCGCAACATCATCGCGATCGCGGCGGGCAAGGGCGGCGTGGGCAAGTCCACCGTGACCGCGAACCTGGCGGTGGCCATGGGCCCGGACGGGCTCAAGGTCGGCGTGCTTGACGCAGACATCTTCGGATTCTCCATCCCGCGCATGCTCGGCATCACCTCCCAGCCGACGCGCCTCGACAACATGCTGCTGCCCCCCATCGAGCACGACGTCAAGGCGGTGTCGATCGGCATGTTCGTGCCCGAGGGGCAGCCCGTGGTGTGGCGCGGGCCGATGC
>PMNO01000140.1 GCA_003161835.1 Myxococcales bacterium
AGTGCCGTAGGACGCGCCGCGACCCGCGATTCTTCCAGCTCCGCCGCGGCAACGGCGGAGCCGGACCGTTCCTCATGCGTAGAAGACGGCGAAAGCTGATCGCGCGGCGCCGGCGCAGGGCGCAGGGTTTCGGCCGGGGCTGCTGGATTTGGGCGAACTCGGTTCGTGCGAAAGCGATGGGCGAGGAGCGCGCCCGTGGCGCCCATGATGAGCGCTGTCAGGGCCAAGAGCCGCAACGCCCGCCAGCGAGAAGGCAGGCCCAATTCATCGAGGGCATCGCTGCGACTGATGGTGTCGGGCGGAAATCGGGTGGCCGAACGGACCGAGCCGCTCGATGCATGACCTTCGCTCGGTGTCGGCTCCGGGAGATTCGACGGAAGGTCGTGGTCGAAGTCCGGGGTGGTCGCCGGCTGCTGCGTGATGTTCGTGGGAGGGGGGGTCTCCCCCAAGAAGAGCCCGGATCCGGCGGCTGCAGGGCCCTCTTGCGGGATGTCGTCGGCCAACTGGCGCAGGTCGGTGTCCTGCAGGGCTTGGTTCTCGGGCAAGAGCGCAGGGATTCCTTCACCCAGCCCAGGCGCCGTCCGCCGTCGGGACATACCGGCATCCTCGGGGGGGTGGAAAGCCAGGGCCACCGCCTCTTGGTCCTGCTCCTCCTGGCGATCGCGGTCCGCGAACGAGTGCCGGAGCGAGGCAGAGTGGGTGTGGCCGTCACCTGACCCCACGCGAGTCGGAATGGCGCTGGGAACGGGGGACGAGCCCTGAGCCGACCAGTCTTGCGAGGGTTTGGCGAGCCCGAGGCCACCGGCGAAGTTACTATTTGCGATGGTGAAAATGATTCCGGCGTCGCGCATGCGCAGCAGAACGGTCAGCGCCGCGACGTCGGGCATGACCGCGCCTTCGATGACCTCTTCCAGGTTACGGACACCGTCGCACAGCTTCAGGATTCCGTTGGCTTCATCTGGGATCTCGGCCAGGCGCTCCGCCAGTAGCCTGTAGTCGACCTCGAACACGGCACGCAAATCGCCGAATTGGGCGCTCAGGCGGTTCCGTTCATCGATCCCGTGCATGCCATCGAGGATCAGGTCCGAAGTGGTACGTTCAATGACATCCTTCCGCCGAATATTCTTCCATTCCATCGCAAAGGTGCCGCCACGCCACGCGAGGAGGCGACCCAATGCGTCCTGCCCTGACAAAGGTCCCACGTCGGCGTCAATGATCGCGCCGTTCCGAAAGTAGAGGGTCCCGGTCCTGCCGGTATCGCTCCGCAGGTGTGCGATGCCTGAACGCGGGTTGCTCTCGATGAGCTGCAGCAAATCCACGACACTGATTTCGCTGAGGTCGCCACTGAGGGGCAGGGTCCCGGCCGCGCCAGCGGGACCCGTGGCTGCGTCGGCGGGGGCGAAAGCAAACCGATCGCGGTCTCGGCGCCGCAGGGAGGCGCGGACACGCGCCAGGACATCCCGGACGTACACGGGTTTGACCAGGTAGTCATCTGCGCCGACCTCCAGGGTGCGCACCTTCCTGTCGAGCGTCTGGTTGGCCACCAAAAGTATGAAGGAAATCCTCTCTCCCGCGGGAGTGTGGCGCAGACGCGCGCACAGCTCGAAGCCGTCGATGCCCTCCAAATCAGCGTCGGCGATGATGAGGTCGGGAGGCACCGATTCTATTTGGGCCAGAGCCTCCGTCCCGGTGATCGCTGTGTCGACTTGGAAGCCTGCCCCGCGCAGGCTCACGTCCAGGGTGCGTAGCGTCCGGGGATCGCCGTCGACCAGGAGGACGTGGCTACCCATGAGCCGACGTTCCCGAGGCGTTTCGCTCGCCTGAACGCGTCCGGTATTTTCCCATGCCGGCCACCCAGTGGCAGTATATCGCGCTGCCCTTGGTCCGCGCGGAGCAGTGCCAAAAAGGGCACAAGGTAAATACTGAAATGGTTTGTCAAGCTGCAGGTCGAGGCTTGTGCCGTCTTGCTCGGTTGGGATATGGCTGAGCTCACGGGCGCTCTGGATCCGGCGCAGAAAAGCGGGGTGGCTGCCAGGGTGGCGGTCGCCTTGACCGAAGCCCAGGCCCATCGCCTGTCCGCCTTTGGCGACCTCTTCTTGCGGTGGAACGAGAAGATCAACCTGGGCGGGGTGATCACGGCCGAAAGTCTGGTGGAGCGGCACTTTCTCGACGCGTTTGCGGCGTCGCGTTTCGTTGGACCACGCGATTCCGTGGTCGACGTTGGGTCAGGCGGGGGCCTGCCCGCTATACCCCTGGCACTCCTGCGACCCGAGGCGACGTTCGAGCTCTACGAGCCGACCGCGAAGAAGGTGGCGTTCTTGCGCACCGCAGTTCGCGAGCTGGCGCTGAGGCTCCATGTGACGGTCAATCAGACCCGCCTGGAGGATCCGCTGCCCCCCACAATCTTGGCACGGTTTGATGTGGCCACGTCGCGGGCGACCTTCGCGCCAGGCCGGTGGCTCGAGCTGGGCCGGCGACTCATTCGAGTTGGAGGCCGGGTACTCGTATTTGGCACCGACGAGGTGGTCCCCGGACTTCCGGCTGCTTCGGAGACTTATGGGTACGCTCCGAATCGACGCCTGCTGAAATTTGAATGGGTAGAGTTCGGGTGCGGTTGAGCCGGGGAGGGGGGCGATTCAGGATGGGCATGTTCCACGTGAAACAACTCTGCGGCACTGTGCCCAGACGTTTCACGTGGAACGTCCCGAGGGCCGAATCCGACCGGACCTGTGGGCGGTTTCGAACAACGGGATATATAGTCCAGGCAGTGAACTTGGACGCGCAGCTCCGAACCGAGCTGGAGCAACTCAGGGGGCAGGACCGCCTGCGCGACACGCGTCCCCTGGCCGGCCCAGGCCGCGTCCACACCACCACCCCCGAAGGGGGCGCCCTACTCTCCTTCTGCACGAACGACTACCTTGGCCTGGCCGGACATCCCGCTCTCGCCCGTGCCGCCGCGCAAGCCACCGACACCTTCGGCTTTGGCGCCGGCGCGTCCCGTCTTGTCTCCGGGGAAACCCCCCCTCACGTCGCCCTTGAAGCCGCGTTGGCTGGTCTCCTGAGCCGACCGGCCGCCCTCGTCTTTCCCACCGGCTACCAAACCAACCTCGGCGTGCTCACCGCCCTCGCAGGTCCAACGGATCTCGTGGTGTCGGACATTGCCAATCACGCCAGCATCGTTGACGGCTGCCGCCTGAGCCGCGCCCGCATCGTCATCTACCCCCACTGTGATGCTACCGAGGCGCGTGCCGCCCTCGCCACCCCGGGTCCCTTCCGCCGCCGCCTTCTTGTAAGCGAATCGATCTTCAGCATGGACGGAGATAGAGCCCCCCTCCCCGCCCTCGCCGCCGCCGCCGCAAGCCACGACGCCGTGTTCATCCTCGACGAGGCCCATGCCCTCGGAGTAGTCGGCCAGCGGGGTTGCGGTCTCGCGGCGGAACTGGGAGTGATCCCCGACATCACGATTGGAACCCTCGGCAAGGCCTTCGGAGGGTTCGGCGGATTCGTCGCCGGCAGCTCATCCCTCCGCGCCCTCCTCATCAATCGTGCGCGACAATTTATCTTCACCACCGCCGCCCCGCCCGCCCTGGCCGCAGCCGCCTCGACCGCGCTGGAACTCGCGGCGTCTCCTTTCGGCACCCACCTGCGCGAGCGTGCCCGAGAGCTCGCGACTCACCTCCGTCATGGCCTGGCCCGTCTGGGCATACAGGCCCCTGGCCAGGACCTCATCATTCCTCTAATCCTGGGCAGCGAGGCCCGNNTGGCCGCGGCCCGAGCCCTACTCGACCAGGGAATTCTCGTCCCCGCCATCCGTCCCCCCACGGTTGCACCAGGCGCATCCCGTCTGCGCGTCACGATCTCCGCCGCGCATACCCTCGCGGACGTCGACAGGCTCATCGACGCAGTAGCTGGAATACCCTCCTTGATGCGAGCGACCCCTTAGCGTGGCCACCCCGGGCTTGCTGCTGGCAGGAACCGATACTGGCGTCGGCAAAACAGCGCTCGCCCAGGGCATTTTGCGTCTTGCCCAGCAGCGACGCTTCCGACTGGTGCCCTACAAGCCCGTCGAGACCGGCTGTGCGCCCGTTGCCGAGGATGCTCGGAGGCTATGTGCCGCCGCCGCTCTCCTCGCTCTTCGCCCTGACGACCTATCGACCTTTCGCTTCCCCGACCCGGTGGCTCCCTCGGTGGCCGCCCGCCGCGCTGGAGTGGTCATTCACCCGGATCAGCTCCTGCGCCATGGCCGGGCCCTCGAACAACGCGGGGACGCCCTCCTGATCGAATCAGCCGGGGGATTGCTCACGCCCTACGCCCCTGGCTTCACCAGCTCCTCCCTCTCGGAGCTATTTGCTATCGATATTTTGCTGGTGGTCCCCAATCGCCTCGGGGCAATCAATCACGCGGCCCTCGCCCTGTCCCACATCGCCCATCAGCGATTGCGTTTCGCCGGTCTCGTTCTCGTCGACATCGCACCGAACTCCTCGGCCACACCGCTCGACAATGCNNGGGACGCCTCCGCTCGGAACGCTCCGCCATTGCCCCGATGACCCCGACGAACTGGCGGCCGCCGTCGCCGCCGACATCGCCCTTGAGAATCTCTTCGGGGGCGCCCTCACCAGGTAGACCCAACCTTCACACCGCTTCCGAAGGCCTCTCTCCGCGCTTGGGAAAAATCACCACCCGGCGGAACGTACCTTCGCCTTCGGATTCCGTGGTCACGCCCTCGTGATCAACCAACGCCATGTGAACGATCCGCCGATCGTGAGCCGTCATCGGCTCTACCGGCACCGCACGACCGGTCGCAACCACCTTCTCCGCCAAACGCTGAGCCAGATCGACAAGGGAATCCTCCCGACGACCGCGATAACCTTCCGCATCCACCACCACCAACGGCCCGTCCTGTGGACGCTTGGAAACCAGCCGGTTGACCAGGTACTGCAAAGCGTCCAGCGTCGAGCCCTTCTTCCCGATCACCAATCCCGATTCCGGCCCATGGGCATCCAGAATTATCCGCTCCCCGTCGTCGAAAGCGCTCACCTCGGCGTCGACGCCCATATGTTCGAGGATGGTTCGCAACACTCCCGCGGCGCGTTCCCGCGTCTCGGCTTTCACTGGCATTTCGTCCGCCATATCCGTCATCTTCCTTTTTCTCTGGTCACGTCGACAGGCGCCACGAGCCTTGCGCCCGGAGGACCGAGGCAACCCTGCACCCAGCCGAACTCAAATCGTGAAGCTCGCAATCGGAATCGGCAACGGGAACATCGCTCGCTCACCGTCGGAGCTCGCCGAAACTGCATTCCCAACACTGGATTCGGCGTCACCGCCGGCCTTGATTGGCGATTCCGCGGACGGAGTGGCGCTGCGCTCGACCTGCTTGCGCAAACCGCCAGCAACCGCGATGCCCAGCGACGGCTCCCCCGGGGAAGGTGAGCTATCCATCGAAAAGGCCGGCGGAACCGGCCCGCTCACCATCCTTGGTGCGCTCGCTGCCGTGCCCGTTGTGGCCCGCCCCTTCGCGACCACCCTCGTGGCAGCCACCTTCATGCCGGAACTTCTTGTCGTCGAGCGCCCCTGGGGCGGGCTCTCGCCGCCCACTGACTTCGATGCGGTTGTCTTGACTCGCACGG